>CADCGS010000071.1:8758-9512 GCA_902801055.1 uncultured Ruminococcus sp.
CCGTACTTTTGGGAATAATCAACTGGTCGGTAGTCGGGATCGTTGTAACAGCTGTACTTATCGTAATACTTAACCTGAAAGGCTCGAATTCCGAGTTTGTTTTCAGCCGCAAGCGTTATCGCAAAAAGACAAATTACAATCATTTCTGATAATATGCAATTTACTCGGGGGAGCTCTTTTCCGGCGGAAAAAGGGTCATCCCCCGATTTCTTTTTCTGAAACCGCTGAAGCATAGAGGATCTATGATATGTGTGCAACGCTGCTTACAGAAAAAACATACAAACATACAAAAGCAACGGCACCGGAAGAACCGGTGCCGTCTTTTATTTCCGAATGGAAATATGATCGCAAGGTTATTGATTATTTAGCAAGAAGTGCAAATGACTTGCTTTCAACTGCGTTCTTGCCGTCCTTTACGTCTATCCTTACAAGATAGGTCGTTGCAGAACCGGGCTTTAATGTAGCTGTTGTAGCTGTGCCGAATTCTGTTCCGAGAACAGACCATGAGCCGGCTGTGCTCTTCTTATAGTAGAATGCATACTTATAAGGAGATGTGCCGCCGCTTGCCTTACCTGTAAGTGTGATCTTATCGCCTACGCTGAAGCTTGTCGCGCTGACGGTCGAATTATTGACAAGTGCGCCGCCGGTAGTTCCGCCGGACTCTGAAACCTTGATAGTGAATTTCTTGGACTTGACTGTGCCTGCGCTGTCCTTGACATTGATCTGTACGTCATAATCAACTGCCTTTGAGGGC
>CADCGS010000072.1 GCA_902801055.1 uncultured Ruminococcus sp.
GAGGTATATGCAGGCGCTACTCATGCGGTGCTTTCCGGCCCCGCTATCGACAGGATCAAAAACAGCGTTATCAAGGAAGTGATCCTCCTCGATACGATCAGCGTTCCGCAGGACAGATATATCGACAAATTCAAAACTCTTCCCGTTGCTCCCGTATTTGCTGAGGCTATCGAGAGAATTTACGAGGACAAGCCGGTTTCTTCTATTTCCGTCTGATGATCAGATATTATATCCTTCCGCGCAGCTCCGCTTACGGACTGCGCGGTTTATTATATTATCAGCGGTCTTTGTGCGGTATTGCCTTAAAATATGATAATCAATTATTAAAAAAATATGGAGAATTTACATTTTGTACTTTACATAAAAGAAAAAAAGTGTTAAAATTATAGTCGGTACAATATATTTGTGCCGACTGACTTAATCAACTTTTATAAGTCATTATTATACATAAGGAGGAATTTCCAAATGGCAAGAAAAATGAAAACCATGGACGGTAATAACGCTGCGGCTCATGTTGCGTATGCGTTTACCGAAGTAGCAGGTATCTATCCTATTACTCCGTCCAGCCCGATGGCAGACTATGTTGACCAGTGGTCCGCACAGGGTCTCAAGAACATCTTCGGTACTACCGTAAAGGTTTCCGAGATGCAGTCCGAGGCAGGTGCTTCCGGTACGGTTCACGGCTCACTCAATGCCGGCGCCCTTACCACTACATTCACCGCTTCTCAGGGTCTTCTTCTGATGATCCCTAATATGTACAAGATCGCAGGTGAGCTCCTTCCGGGCGTATTCCACGTTTCTGCCCGCTGCGTAGCATCACACGCTCTTAACATTTTTGGTGACCATTCCGACGTATATGCCTGCCGTCAGACAGGTTTCGCAATGCTCGCCGAGACAAATACACAGGAAGTTATGGATCTCGCTCCCGTTGCACACCTTGCAGCTATCGAAGGCAGAGTTCCGTTCATCAACTTCTTCGACGGTTTCAGAACTTCTCACGAAATCCAGAAGATCGAGATCTGGGATTATGAGGATCTCAAGGAAATGTGCAATATGGATGCAGTTGCTGCATTCAGAAAGAGAGCGCTCAACCCCGAGCGTCCCGTAATGCGCGGCTCGCACGAAAACGGCGATATCTTCTTCCAGCACAGAGAAGCCTGCAACAAATACTATGATGCAGTTCCTGAGATCGTTGAGAAATACATGGGCAAGATCAACGAGAAGCTCGGTACTGACTATAAGCTCTTCAACTACTATGGCGCAGAGGATGCAGAGCGCGTTATAATCGCTATGGGTTCTATCTGCGACGTTGCAGAAGAAGTTATCGACTATATGAATGCAAAGGGCGAGAAGGTCGGTCTTGTAAAGGTAAGACTGTACCGTCCGTTCAGAGCTGACAAGCTTGTTGAGGCTATCCCCGCAAGCGTAAAGAAGATCGCTGTTCTCGACAGAACAAAGGAACCCGGCGCTCTCGGCGAGCCTCTCTACCTCGATGTTGTAGCTGCTCTTGCTGCTCAGGGAAGAACAGGCATGAAGGTAGTCGGCGGCCGCTATGGTCTCGGTTCCAAGGATACTCCTCCTTCAAGCGTATTTGCAGTATATGACGAGCTTGCAAAGGACGAGCCGAAGGCACAGTTCACTATCGGTATCAATGATGACGTTACAATGCTCTCACTCGAGGAAAAGCCTGCTCCGAATACAGCAGCAGAGGGTACTATCGAGTGCAAGTTCTGGGGTCTCGGCGGCGACGGTACTGTTGGTGCAAACAAGAACTCCATCAAGATCATCGGTGACTATACACAGAAGTATGTACAGGCTTATTTCCAGTATGACTCAAAGAAGACAGGCGGCGTAACAATTTCTCACCTCCGTTTTGGTGACAAGCCCATCAAGAGCCCGTACTATATCAATAAGGCTGACTTTGTTGCATGTCATAACCCGTCCTATATCCTCAAGGGCTATAAGATGGTTCAGGACGTTAAGCCGGGCGGCGTATTCCTCATCAACTGCCAGTGGTCTGCTGACGAGCTGAATACTCACCTCAACGCTGAAACAAAGCAGTATATCGCTAAGAACAATATCCAGCTCTATACAGTAAACGCTATCGACCTTGCTGAGCAGATCGGCATGGGCAAGCGTACAAATACTATCCTCCAGGCTGCGTTCTTCGCTCTTGCAAAGGTAATGCCGATCGAAGAGGCTGTACAGCATATGAAGGACGCTGCAACCAAGTCCTACCTCAAGAAGGGTCAGGAGATCGTTGACATGAACCATAAGGCTATCGACGCCGGCGTCAACGCATTCGTAAAGATCGACGTTCCCGCTGACTGGGCAGATGCAGTATCATCAGCTTCCGAGAGCGAGCTTACAGGCCCCGAAAAGACTGTCAAGATGGTCAAGGGTATCCTCGAGCCGGTTGACAAGATGGACGGCGACAGCCTCCCGGTATCCGCTTTCATGGAGCATACAGACGGTACATTCGAGCTTGGCGCATCAGCATATGAGAAGCGCGGCGTTGCAGTTATGGTTCCCGAGTGGAATGCTGAGACCTGTGCAAAGTGTAACAAGTGCTCATTCGTATGTCCTCATGCTACGATCCGTCCCTTCGCTCTGACAGAGGAAGAGGCTGCAAAGGCTCCCGCAAATACAAAGATCGCTCCCAAGCCGATCGTTAAGACAGATTACAAATATACACTTGCTATTTCTCCGATGGATTGTATGGGCTGCTCCGTCTGCGTAGGCGTTTGCCCGACCAACTCCCTCAAGATGGTTGCCCGCGAAACTCAGGATGACCAGCAGGCAGTATTTGATTATTGTGTTGCCAATGTTACAGAGAAGGCTGAAACAGCTAATCCTGCAACAGTAATCGGCAGCCAGTACAAGAAGCCGCTGCTTGAGTTCTCAGGCTCATGCGCAGGCTGTGCAGAGACCTCCTATGCTCGTCTCATTACTCAGCTCTTCGGCGACAGAATGTACATCTCCAACGCAACAGGCTGTTCCTCTATCTGGGGCGGTCCGGCTGCTACATCACCGTATACAACAAACGCAGAGGGTCACGGTCCTGCATGGGCTAACTCACTGTTTGAGGATAACGCAGAGCACGGCTATGGTATGTACCTCGGTCAGAAGGCTATCCGCGAAAGACTTATCGCAGACCTCGAGCAGATCGCAGCAGGCGAAAAGGCTCCTGAGAGCGTAAAGGCTGCTATCGCTGAATTCATGGCTACAAAGGATGACGGCGAAAAGAATGCTGCTGCTGCAAAGGCAGTTGTTGCAGAGCTTGAAAAGCTTGATTGCGACTGCCCGACAAGAAAGGACGTTCTCGACAACAGCGAATACCTTTCCAAGAAATCCATCTGGATCTTCGGCGGCGACGGCTGGGCATATGATATCGGCTTCGGCGGCGTTGACCATGTTCTCGCAGCAGGCGAGGATGTAAACATCATGGTATTCGATACCGAGGTTTACTCCAACACAGGCGGACAGGCTTCCAAGGCTTCACAGATCGGTCAGGTAGCTCAGTTCGCAGCAGCAGGTAAGGCTATTGCTAAGAAGTCTCTTGCAGACATCGCTATGAGCTATGGCTACATCTATGTTGCACAGATCGCTATGGGTGCTGACCAGAACCAGACCCTCAAGGCTATCAGAGAGGCTGAGGCTTATCCGGGTCCGTCACTCATCATTGGCTATGCTCCCTGTGAGATGCACTCCATCAAGGGCGGCATGAAGAACTGCCAGGCTGAGATGAAGAAGGCTGTAGAGTGCGGCTACTGGAATATGTTCCGTTATGATCCTCGTCGCAAGGCTCAGGGCAAGAATCCGTTCCAGCTCGACAGCAAGGAGCCTAAGACATCTTACCGTGACTTCATTCTCGGTGAGGCTCGTTACAGCGCACTGACCCGCTCCTTCCCGGAGAGAGCAGAAGAGCTCTTCAAGAAGGCTGAGGAGAAGTCCGTTGAAAGATACGAGGAACTCAAAGAGCGTTCAGGCAACTGAATAACTGATCTCAATTAAAATTTCCCGGTCGGTCACCTTTCGGCGGCTGACCGGGATCTTTTGATTTTGTAAAATATCCTGTACCGCATATGCGCCGCTAAGCTGACAGGCGGTCTTTGTGCTGTATTGCCTTAGCTTTTTTGCAGACCGTCACTTTTAATAAAATCACGGAAAAACATATCAATTTTTTCTCCGAAACGTGCATATGTTTTATGAAAAAAATATGGAATTTTCGCCTGCCGATGTGGTAAAATAAATCTGTAAATGATAATTTGCCCGAAAGCGAAAATAATAAGGAGGCTATTTTTATGCACAAAAAAGTAAGATCCTGCATATGTAAGGTACTTGCAGGCGCAATGGTATTTGCTATTGCGGCGGGAACTCTTCCGCTTGCATCATCACAGCTTGATCTCGGTATCAAGGCAGAGGCGCGCTGTGTAGAAAAGACGGACGGTACGGTTCTTGCATACGACTATGACGAGGAAACAGGTACTGTGACCGTAAAGCCCGGAACTTATAAGGATCCCTATTTTGATTATGATTTCTTTGAAAAAATCAACTATAATAAGTTGGATAAGGTCGTTATCGGCAAGGGTGTTGTACTGAAGGGCGACTGCTCATACCTTCTCTTTGAAAGCGGTGTAAAGACCGTAGATATGCGCGGCGCAGATACGACTGGAATGACGGATTCATCATTCATGTTCTCTGCCTGCCGTGAGCTTACCAAGGTATATCTGGCAGGTATGGATACTTCTAATGTTACCAATATGTCACAGATGTTTTCTTGCTGCGAAAAGCTTGCTTCTGTTGATCTTACCGGTTTCAATACAAGCAAGGTCACAGATATGCAGTTTATGTTTGATGATTGTTATGTTCTGAAAAAGCTTGATCTGAGCAGTTTTGATACGAGCAAGGTCGAAATGTTCAACGGGATATTCTTTGGCTGTACTGCCTTGACTACTCTGGATATCTCAAATTTCTCTGTCGAGAGCGCAGATGATCCGAATTATACGGGCATATACTTCAATTACTGTCCTAATCTCAGAAAGATCAAAATATCCGATAAGTTTAAAATCGGTGAGGATCAGCAGCTTAATAACAAGGGAAATACTCCAGATTTCACAGGGATAATCAAGGGCTGGAAAAAGAGCGGAGATGCAACAAATACAGTCGTATCCGGTGACGGTGATTATGCGGTATTCAGCGGCGCAGGCACTTACGAATGGGCTGTTGAGGATACAGGTATCCGTCATCATCTGGATGGAAGCACCCTCTATCTGACAGCCGGCGAATATGACAAAAATATGCTGTCAGATGTATGCAGCTATTATAAGGATGGCTGGGACGCTTATTGGAATCCGGTGATCTATAAGATCGTTTTCGGCAAGGATACCGTTCTTGCAGGTGACTGCGAAGATATGTTCAGCATTTTTGTAACGGGTTATAGTGAAGTTGTCGAATTCGAGGGTGTTGTGGATCTCGCTAAAGTGACAAATACAAATGAAATGTTCACCGGGGCGATTATCAAGAGTATCACCTTCAAAAAAGGAACAAAAATAACCGAATCCATGTGTTTCCCCAACGAGTCATTTCTTAACAGGGGAATGTATGATATTATTCATTATTCAGGATGGGCTAAGGAAAGCGAGCCGGATAAGCAGCTCCCGATCGGTGAAAATGAATCTTATCTTTCATTCACTGCCGATGGCGGAAAATATATTCATCTCCAGAGCGATCCGAAACCGCTTAAGAACAGGTCGTATTTATACATACATGATTATGTTCATAACGGAGATAACGATAAATGCTCCTATGATAATAAATTCCTTGCGGCAGAGCTTGGCGATACGATAACTATTTACGGAGAGGCAGACGGCGGCGATCCTTATTATACATATACATATATGTATAAAAAGAGTACCTCCGAAACATGGACTAAGATCGGCGAAAAATACAAGCAGGTCTATTCAGCAAGCTTCAAGCCCACAAAGGCAGTAAATTATGACGTAAGGACAATCGTAAAGGATGAAGCAGGCAATACAAAGATGAAAACCTTTACCGTCAGCGTAAAGCCGAAGCTCAAGAATAATTCCTATGTGGTATCCGACAATATCAAGGTCGGAGAAAAGATAGTAGTCAAGGGCGCTGCCGAGGGCGGTTCAAAGGGCTACAAATATGCCTTCTATTACAAGAAGGAGAAGAACTGGGAGTGGCTGCCGATGGTCGATGAATTTACGACCAAGAGCGCAGCGATCAAACCGAAATCAGCCGTAACATATGATATCAAAGCTGTTGCTGTTGACAGTGAGGGAAGGAAAAACGAAAAATACTTCAAGGTAAATGTAAACAAATAATAAAAATAATGACCGGGGCTGCCGAATTATACGGCAGCTCCGGTTTTTCGCTTATGTTTCAGCAAAGAAGGACTGTCTGTAAAAAATCCCCCGCCGTTTTGTGCGGCAGGGGAATTATAGGCAGTCTTTTTATTTTGTTTCTTCTTTTTTTGCATCCTTATGATTGCGGTATTTTATAATGAAATAAAATATGAGCGCGCGTATGGAGACCAGTGTCGCTATCGTTCCGAGAACGATGAACAGCAGGGAAAGGATAAAATTCCTTTCCATCAGGTATAAGATTATTCCTATAGCCATTATCGGAATACCTGCGGATAAGGGGTAAACGATGGATGTGACCTTATATTTAAGCTTGCCTGCTGTAGTTCTTTCCTCATCCTCGGCAATTTCCTCCGGGGTTTTTGACGCCTTGCGCCGGACGCTGATAATTGAGAAAAGCGATATCACCAGAAGAGGGATACTTGCAAGAAATATGATGATACCGGAAAATGTACGGGTGAGGGTCTGTATCTTCACAGGATTGTTTCTGTCATAGATAACAGTGATGGTATCTCCGATCACCCAGGAGGCTTCATATTGCCCGAGGCTGACATTATCATAATGAACCCCGTCTATAGTATAGCTTACAAGGGCATCGGAGTATTTTATCTTATCATCCTTCTGTTTATCGGGAGCAGATTCAAAGCTTGTGATGACGGCCTCGCATTTTGCTGAAAGGTCGGGCATACTGTATTTTATTGATGTAAATCCGCCCCATATAAGAAGCCCTATTCCTGCCAGCAGAATGACATATTTGCCAAATCTGCCGAAATTGGATATCGGCTCCATAAAGATCACTCACCCTTCAATTAGCTTTTTTTATAAATTTTTACTGCTATTGTATCGGAAAGACTGTTGTAATACAGCTTATGCTCAAAATCATCTCCGGAATGATTCTGCATGAAATTATTGATCCATGTATCAATATTGGTGACAGCGTTATTGTAATCATTCTCAGATTCAAATTTAATGCTCAGATCATCAATACCGTTTTCGGTAAAATGCTTTTCGAGTAATTTATCAATTTCCTCTTCGCCGGCGCTTCCACTTTTCAGAAGCAGACCGTTCTGGATATGATAATTGAGTTTATCGCTTGTACACTGAGGTATGCCGAGATCAATATATATCTGATTGATATCCCTGCTTTGCGAAACAAAGCTGTCAGTTACATTATAGAAGCCGTAGCAGGGGGGATTATCGTATTTTCCCGGGGATTTGATATTATCCACGGTGATATCAAGATTATACCATTCTCCGTCAAGCTTTATGAGGTTCCAGGAATGTTCCGAATATATAGCGGTCTCGCTCCAGGACTGCTGTCCGGAAATACACAGACATTCAACAGAAAGCCGGCGCATTGTCCACATTATAGTCTTGCAGAAGCCCTCGCAGCGCCCGATATGCTTTATCAGTACGCCGTATACTGAGCCGGAAAGCTTATTCTGTTCATTATACTGACAATTATCGAATATCAGATCATAGATATATCTTTCCTTTTCCGTATCTGTTTTCCCGGAAAGCTTTTTTTCAAGCTCCGCAAAATAGTCTTCAAGCTGTTTCAGATCAGACGCATATTCCTTCTGGCTCAGACAATAGCTGAATTTCAGTCCGCTGACCATATACATTGTTTCATCTACGGTCCACACCGTGCTTCGTGCGGGAAAAGACCAGGGCACTTTCAACCTCCGGATCAGACAGGAGCTTCAGGATCGCAGCCTTGTAGATCTCTGTAAAATAATACAGCTGATCGTGGTCAAGTCTTTTTACGAAATACTTTTTATCATAATCGGTTATTACCGAGGTATCAGCATCGGGAAGCGGGGCATATGATATTTCCGATGTGACCCGCGGCTTTGATGATGCCTGGCTGCTGCTTTCGGGTCTGCTGCTTTCAGGTTTGCTGCTTTCAGCCGGTTCCTGAGATATTTCAGAAACAGAGCTGCTGCTTCCGGCAGAGGATCCTGCGCGTTCATCGGAATTGCCGCAGGCGCAAAGCGACAGTATCATTACCGCAGCCAATGCGCCGGACAGTATTTTCTTTGTAATCATATGATACCTCCGCAGGGGATCATTAATCATCCTTGGGTTCTTCCGGTGCCGGTCTGCCGCGGAATGGATCGTCAGAGCCGGTTTTGATAAGTGCGGCAAGAGAAGGATCGACCTGATAATCGTCAGCCTTTGCATTGAACGGATCATCTCCGCCCTTTTTGATAAGAGCTGCGAGTGCCGGATCAACCTCGTAATCATCGGCTTTTATGCTGAATGCATCGTCAGTACCTTTTTTGATGATAGAGCTGAGATCGACAGGCTCTGAGGGTGCTGCTGGTGCCGGGGTCTGCTGAGGAGCTGGTGCCGGAGCCTGCTGTGGCTGTGCCGGTGTCTGAGGTTTGGTAAGCTTTACGGTGTCCTGCTGAGGAGCGGGGGCAACGGGAGCAGCCGCAGGAGCTACAGGAGCAGCCGGAGCAGCCGGAGCAGCGGGAGCAGTGGGAACTGCCGGAGCTACAGGAGCAGCCGGAGCAGCCGGAGCTACAGGAGCAGCCGGAGCTACAGGAGCAGCGGGAGTCTGCTGTGTGTGCTTTGCGAAAGGCTTTTCAGCCTGAGTATCTACATTATTAACGGGATATGGTGTGGATGAATAATCCGGGGTGTTATTTCCATATGACGGCGGCGGTGCCGGAGTATATGCAGGCGGGGGAGGGGGCGCCGGAGTATAAGCCGGCGGAGGAGGCGGTGCAGGACTGAACGACTGCGGGGGCGGCGGTACCGGTTGGGTGGGCTGAGGAGAATAGGGCATTGTTGAATTGAGGTCATTCATATCTCCGTTGGAATAGGGAGCCGGTGACGGTGAATTGGAGGCGAATTTTTCCAGCTCCAGAGCAGCTGCCCTTTGCTTCTTGAAAGAAACATTTAGCAGTATGCCGATTATAAGCATGATAAGACCGCCTGCGGCGATCGCAGAATTAAGGAATATGACATTTTTTTCTGCCTTGTTAAGCTCCTTGCTGAGATACATACGGCAGTCGGAAACATCGGATTTATTGACCAGTACAGTGACGGTGTCGCCGGGGTTAAGCTTCAGAAGATCATTGCAGGCCTGTACTTTGTTTACTAAATGGTCGTCATACTGAGTGCCGTTGAATTCAAACGAAACGTGTACATTATATACCGACGGGGAAACCTGTGACCTTGAATCGAAGGTCGCATTTACGGCTGCGGCGCTGTCGATAAAGCTGTTGAGATTTATGCGGTTCGTGATTTTAGGCATCATGCGGATTATACCGAATCCGATCGCAATTATTCCAATGATTATCAGCGGGATAGATGGATTTTTACCTTTCATTTTTGTTTCTCCTTTGCTATTGGTTTCAAACATTTATATTTCCGGTTGCGGGAGATAATACAGGAGCATTATCTGTGATCTCCCTGATAGCTTC
>CADCGS010000073.1 GCA_902801055.1 uncultured Ruminococcus sp.
ACTACCCTAGAAGAATCTTCAACGGACTGTCTGCTAACGATCTGCTTAAACAATTAAATGTCGCTTAATTTCACTGACATTTTATATTGCAATTTAGAAGGCCAAGATTAGGAGTATTTTTTTGTTGAATAATTTGGTAAACTGTGATAAAATAGTGATGTATATATTTCTGTCTGTGAAAAACACGGATAAAAAATAAGAAAGGCGGTCTATCATGAAAAAAATCACAGCTCTGCTGATCGCAGCGATCCTCGCCGCTTTCAGCTTCACAGGATGCTCGGGTCAGGATGAAACAAAATCAGCATCCGGTTCATCCACCTCACCGGGAGCATCTTCTGTCTCAGAAACAAATTCCGACGACGACAAAGACAAAACCTCCTCCTCCGAAACCGATAAGGAAGGTATGGAGATCTATAATCAGCTGTTTAACCTTGAAAATAAGGTTTCTGTGGAGATCTCTATGGATAAAGAGGAAATCGACAAACTTAATGAAGATTTTAATAAATATACCGCTAAGGACGAAAACTGTAAATCGGAAACCTACCGTAAAGCTGATGTCACCTTCAGGATCGGTAAGAATAGCTATACTGTCGATGAGGTCGGAATAAGACTAAAGGGCAATCAGTCTATCGAACCTGTTTTCGATGACGAGGGAAACCCGAATATCTGCAGCTTTAAGCTGAGCTTCGACGAGACATTCGATAATCAGGATCTTTACGGCGATCAGGCGAAAAAATGGCCGAGCAGCGGTCAAAGGGATCAAAGAAAAGAACGTACCTTCGCTACACTCAATGGGCTTGATCTGAAATGGAATATCTGCTACGATATGACGAATATCAGGGAGATCTACGCTACAAAGCTTTTTGAGGAAACTGACTGCCTCGTTCAGAAGATAGGTCTTTCTCAGCTCAGCCTTAACGGGAATAATTACGGCCTTGTCAAAATCTATGAACCTGTCGATAAGGAATTCCTAAAAAAACGTCTGCCGGAGGATGCTCTCGGCGGTGACCTCTACAAATGTATGTGGTCGGAATGTGATATCACCGGAAGCCGTATAGGATTCTGGAGAGGTGCTTCATATACAGATTTTAACTGCTATGGTATTCAGGATAACCCAAACGGTATAAAATATAATTTTAACCTGAAAACAAATAAGAAAACCTCACGGCATGAATACATTATCAATTTCCTGGAGGTCCTCAACAAAAATGACCTCAAAAAGGATGATCTTGAAAAGATCCTTGATACAGATAATTATGCCAGCTTTATGGCGGCAGGCTATTTTGCCGGTGATCCGGACGATATAAGAAATAATTACAATAACCACTATATCTATTTCCGTAAGGATAACGGCAAGGCTATGTTCATTATCTATGACAATGACAGAACTCTGGGCATAACCTATGGACTTAATAAAAACTGTGCCAAGGCTGACCCGTATTCCGATACCGCTATGTGCTTCAACAGCCAGGATAATCCCCTTATCAGCAAAACCGTTACTCACAGCGCTTCCCCGGAGTTTCTCTATATAAGAGATAAATACTCCGATGCACTTAAAAAGCTTTCTCAGTCGGATATGATGAAGAGCGATGAGGATTTCAATAAAATGTACAATAAGGCTAAAGCCAATTATGAGGATATCGTTACTCCCTATACGACCTTCGCTAATCAGGAAAAGGATTTCGGTTTCAGCCTTGACGGAAAAAAGAAGGGCGGCAACAGAGTCAATATGTCCTTCGAGCAGTTCCGCTCACAGATAATTGAAACCTACAATAATTCCAAACCCTGATCTCAGCAAAAACCTTTGGGATCATATTCGCTTAGGATACTTCACTTCGTTCCGCTCTGCACTCATACCTAACATTCGTTACTCGCGGTCTATACTTAACTAGCAGAAGCGGCGGCGTTCTGTTCCCCGTGGCTTTAGTTCAGGTCGCGGCTTGCAAAGCTTCCTTACGGGTGCAGAGTGAGCGGAGCGAACGATTACGCGAACTGACACCGGCGGCACGCCGGTCGCGGTCTTTACTTTATTGACAGGCACGCTGTCGTTTTGTTCCACGTGGCTTTAACTCCGGGCGCGGGTTACAAAGCTTTCTTGCGAGTGCAGAGTGAGCGGAGCGAACGATTACGCGAATTGCCCGGTGCGGGCACGCACCGCGGGTCCAGGGAGCTTGCTCCCTGGCGGATTCCAAAGGCGGAGCCTTTGGCGAGGTCCGGGCGAGCAGCTCGGCAGGGGCGGCACGCCGGTGTGGGATAAATACATATAATAAAATTTTTCAGGAGGCATCAGCAACAATGAATATCAGAAAAAAAATCAGGAAAATAGCAGCAGTTTTGCTATGTGCCTTTATTGTGGGGTCGGCTGCGTCAGTTTGCAGTTCTTCCTTTCCTGACAGCACGATAACAGCAAATGCGGCAAATTACTACCGATGGGAGGATTTCCTGTATTCCCTCAACAGCAACGGTACGATAAGCATAATTCAGTATATGGGCGATGATGAATTCGTCTATATCCCCGATAAGATCTATGACCATACTGTCACGGTGCTCGGAGAAAGCTCCTTTGCCGATAAAACCGATATCATCAAGGTGACTATGCCCGATACGATCACTACGATCGAACTTTATGCCTTCGCCGGATGCAAAAGCCTGAAGGAAATAACTATCCCGGCAGTCGTAAAATCAATTGACCCGGGCGCTTTCGGTATCAGATCAGAGGAAAAGATCTACCTGAATAAAATCTACGGAAAAAGCGGCTCGCCGGCAGAGGCTTTTGCTAAAAAGCTCAGCATCACCTTCGTTGGTTCACAGGATAAAGAAATTTCTCCTGTTTCCGTAAAGCTTAACAGGACTTCTCTTTCGCTCGAAAAGGATAAAACCGAAACTCTTGTTGCAACGGTGTTTCCGAATAATGCAACAAATAAAAATATTACCTGGAGTACCACCGACAGCAGTATCGTCAGCGTATCAAAGGGCGTCGTAAAGGCTGTTTCACCCGGTACTGCCCTCATTATGGCTACGACAAGCAACGGTCTCAGCGCATCATGCAGAGTAACTGTTAAATCTCCGGGTATTCCTGTAAAATCCATAACTCTCAGCAAGTCCTCCATAAGCATCGGCAAGGGAGAAACCTATACGCTCAAAACCTCGATCACTCCCTCAAATGCAGAGCCTAAAACCATAAGATGGCTGACTTCCGACAAAAATATCGTTTCTGTTTCGGGCGGCAAGATCAAAGGCGTCAATAACGGTTCTGCAACCATAACTGCATGGTCGCCGGACGGTGCACGCTCAATCTGCAGGGTCACTGTAAAAAATGCACCCGGCAGCTTTAAACTGAGCAAGGGCGCAATTTCTCTCGGCGTTGGCGAAAACTATTCGCTTTCCGCTATAATACCGGACGGAACAGCCTCTGCACTGAGAAGCTTCCGTTCAAGCAACAGCAAGATCGTAAAGATGACCAATACCTACTGGACGGGAAGCTTTGCCGCAGCAGGCATCGGTACAGCATATGTAACAGCTAAGCTTTACAACGGCAAGGAGGCTGCGTGCAGGATAAATGTAATGGCGGCTCCGTCCGAGGTCAATGTCAGCCAGAGAACAATGAATCTCAAATTCGGAACAAAGGGCAAGCTCAGCAGTATCGTTCCCTCCGGCTCTGCTTCATCAGTAAGAACCTTCCGCACAAGCAACAGCAAGATCATCAAAATGACAAAAACTAACTGGACAGGCGAATTCATCGCTGTCGGTGAGGGTACAGCCTGGGTAACTGTACGTACATATAACGGTAAAGAAGCAAGCTGCCGTATCACTGTCGGAAAAGCTGTATCAAAAATCGAGCTGTTTACCAAAAAACGTGTCATGAAGCCCGGACAGACTATGAATATCCGCTATCATATCCCCCAGGGAGAATCCGCCGGCACACTTTCCTACAGCTCCGGCAATACAAAGATCTGTACCGTAAACCAAAGCGGTGTAGTCAAGGCTGTGGGACTTGGAACAGCGATCGTTACAGTCTCCGCTATAAACGGCAAAAAGGCTGCTTGTATCATTGTCGTAACAAATGACCCGTCAAAGCTTGCGTCTGACGGAGCAAACAAGCTTCCGCTTTTCAATAATTTCAAAACAGTCTGCCAGAATCCGGAGCTTCCCACCGGCTGCGAAACGGCAGCACTTACCTCCGTACTGAATTTCAAGGGATATAATGTGGATAAATGCACGATCGCAGATAAGTATCTCGATAAGGGGCCGCTTTTCAAAACCGATTTCAATGTCGCCTTTGTCGGAGATCCGAGAGATCCTTATTCCTACGGATGTTATGCGCCCGTTATCGTAAAAGCGGCAAACAAATTCCTGACCGAAAAGAAATCTACCCTCAGCGCAAGAAAACTCGAGGGCTACAGATTTGAGGAGCTTTTCAATTTCACCGATACCGGAACGCCCGTACTGGTCTGGACATCATCTGACCTCGTTCAGGGCAGATATACGGACAGCTGGGAAACGTCCTCCGGCAAAAAGGTAACATGGTACAGTAATGAACACTGCGTCGTCCTTCTCGGTACGAGAGGCGATAATGTTTATGTCGGAGATCCTGAATACGGTACCGTAAAAGCATATAACAAGGCTCTGTTCAAGAAAAGATATCAGGAAATGTTCAGTCAGGCTGTTGTAATACAGTAAGCGCTGAAAGTATAAAAAATAATATATAATAATATATAAAATCCAGTCCCTGTTTTTTGCCTTCTCCGGCAAAAACAGGGGCTTCCTTTATGCCCCGGAGCATCATTGTCATCACATAATTATCATAAATACTATCAACAAATCACATTCACTACCCGACTTTTTTTGTCATAATTACGGTTTTTGTTCCATGAAACCTCAGATTACAATAGAATCATTGATTTTTTTAGCATAAATGGTAAAATAATGTAAATAAAATTCTATATAATATTCAAAAATATAATTGATCCAAGAATATTGAAAAGGCAAAACAAATATACTGATCCCTATTATTACAGCGATTTTGAATGGAGGTTTATAATATGGCATCAAAGAAAAAGAAAAGGAAAAAAGGCATATCGCTCAGATTGTTATATTCCTGTCTGATCGTTGTCACTGCGGTCGTTTTCTCGTTTACAATGTTCTCGGCTTACCTTCTGGCATCTACTTTTTCAAGCCTGTCCGAATCTACAAATGAACATATATCAATGGAAAAGGCTGCGCATGAGCTGATGGATGCATCCGACTGCCTTACAGAAAATGTACAGCGCTTTACTGTAGACGGCGATATGAAATTCCTCAAGGCTTATTTTACCGAGGCATTTGACAATAACAGAAGAGAATCAGCAATAAAGAAAATGTCCTCTGACCCGAAATGCAAGGATGCGCTCAGTCAGCTTCAGGAGGCTATGGATTCCTCGCTGGAGCTTATGAAACAGGAATATTATGCCATGCGCCTTGTGATCGACGCAAAAAAATATAAGGAGTATCCCGAAATACTTGATAGTGTGGAGCTGAAAGCCGCCGATAAGGCTCTCAGTGAGGATGAAAAAATGAGACTTGCCAATAAGCTTATGCTCAATGATGATTATTACGGCATAAAAGAAAATATCCGCACAAATATGCAGGAAAGCCTGACTGAGCTTGAAAACCTGACATTGAGCGAGGAAAATAATTCTCTGCATAATCTGCACAAACAGCTGATAATCGTATGCATCATGACTGTGATCCAGACCTTATCCATCGTATTCATGGTAATACTGACCTCACACCTGGGCATCAAGCCTATACTCAAGGCTGTCGAGAAAATAAAGATAGACGACCCTATCCCCGAAATAGGAGCAAACGAGTTCCGATATCTTGCCCATACATACAACAAGATGTATTCCATTTATAAGAACAGTCTGGAGCGCCTTAATTTCAAGGCGTCGCATGATGAGCTTACGGGCGCTTACAACCGTTCCGGATATGAGCTTCTTCTGAGCAGTGTTGACCTGAGCACTACCCACCTCATTCTCTTTGACCTTGATAATTTCAAGGGCATAAATGATAATTACGGTCATGAGACAGGCGACCGTGTCCTGAAAAAGCTTGTTGATACCCTGAAAAACAATTTCCGTATAGATGACTATATCTGTCGTATAGGCGGAGATGAATTTGTTGTATTTATGGTACATTCAAGTCCCGCCATGAAAAACCTTATCACGACAAAGATCGAAAACATCAACAACCAGCTTTCCGAGGAAACGGACGGTATACCGCCGATATCCACAAGCGTCGGCATCGTCCACGGAACCGATGTAAAGGATTCCTCGACACTGTTTGAAAAAGCTGATGAAGCTATGTACAAATCAAAGCAAAAGGGAAAACGGACTCTGACCTTCTATTCATAATATCAGCGAACCGGGCTGCCGCGTTATAAGCGTGACAGTCCGTTTTCTTATGCATCGTCATAAGGCATTATTTCTTCTGACCTTTCTGCATATACATATCCGGGGAGGGAAAAGAATGGAAACAGTATCAGCAATTAATTCCTTCATAAACGGTATAGTCTGGGGGCCGGTAATGATATGCACAATGCTCGGCGTAGGGATATACTACAGCCTCAGGCTGAATTTCATTCAGATCAGGGATATAAAGCTATGGTGGAAATGCACAGCAGGAAGTATTTTCAAAAAGGATAAAGCAGGCAGCAGTACAAGGATATCCCCGTTTCAGGCTATGGCGACCTCTCTTGCAGGAGCGATAGGGACAGGAAATATTGTCGGTGTAGCCGGAGCGATATCCCTCGGAGGAGCGGGTGCGGTATTCTGGATGTGGGCAGCTGCATTTTTCGGCATGGCGACAAGCTATGCTGAAACCGTCCTCGGAGTAAAATACAGACAGAAGCGAAACGGGAAATATGTCGGCGGACCTATGTATTACATTGAAAAGGGGCTGCACTGCAAATGGGGCGGAGTCTGTTTTGCCGTGATATGTACCGCTGCCGCGCTCGGAATGGGAAATATGACCCAGTCAAATTCAGCAGCGGCGGCACTGCAATACAGTTTTGGCATCAGACCGGAGATAAGCGCTCTGTTGATTACCGCAGCAGCCGCAGCTGTTATTTTCGGAGGCATCAGAAGAATAGCAAAGGTAACGGAAAAGCTTGTGCCGGCGATGGCGCTGATCTATATTCTGCTTGCCGTGATCATTCTTACGATTAATGCCGGAAGGATACCCGAAGCGTTTATCAGGATAATCACGTCTGCATTTGATATCCGCAGTGCAGCCGGCGGATTTAGCGGCTGTACGATGGCTATGGCTGTACGCTACGGGATATCAAGGGGAGTTTTTTCCAACGAAGCGGGGCTTGGCAGTTCCCCTATCGTCCATGCAGCAGCGGATACAGACGACCCTTACCGCGAGGGTATGTGGGGAATATTCCAGGTATTTATTGACACGATCGTTTTATGTACACTTATGGCATTATGTATCCTCACCTCGGGCGCAGACGTAACAAATACCGATGCCGCGGAGCTTAGCAGCGCAGCATTCGGAAACACTCTTGGTCATATCGGTGAGGCAGCACTGTCCCTGTCTGTCGTACTTTTTGCCTTTGCGACACTGGTTTCGTGGTGCTATTACGGAGAAAAAAGCCTTGAATATCTTTCAGGGGGCAGCCTTATCCCACTTTATCGCATGATTTACTGTCTTGCGGCATATTTCGGCTGCATAATGAGCGTATCGCTTGTCTGGGAAATATCCGATACTCTCAACGGGCTGATGGCTGTTCCGAATCTTATTGCGCTTATACTTCTGAGAAATGAAATCTCCCCCCCTTTGCCGGGCTGCCGCCTTTGCTGGGCTGCCGCCCAGACCTGCCCGGGCTGCTCGCCCGGACCTCGCCAGGGAGCAAGCTCCCTGGACCCTTGCACTTCGTGCAATTCGCGCCGGCGTGCCGCCGGTGTCAGCTCGCGGTGCGTGCCCGCACTGGGCAATTCACGTAATCGTTCGCTTCGCTCACTCTGCACTCATAAGGAGGGGAACAGAACGCCGGCGCACCTGCTAATTAAGTATAGACCGCGAGTAACGAATGTTCGGTATGAGTGCAGAGCGGAACGGAGTGGAGCGACCCCCGCGAATTGACACCGGCGGCACGCCGGCGGAGCGAAGCGGAGTGTGACAACAATTCCAAATTCCATTTTTCACATTCCACATTTAGCAAAGCTGCACCTGTCAATAAGTAAAGACCGCGAGTAATAAATGTTCGGTTCGAGTGCCGAGCGGAGCGAAGCGCAGCGACCCCCGCGAATTGACACCGGCGGCACGCCGGCGGAGTGTGACAACAACTACTAACTCCTAATTCCTGACTCCACACTCCTGACTCGTTGTGCTGCCGGAAATATTTTAATAGAATAGCTTGATTTTGTATGTGGATATGATATACTTGAATCTAGGTGATGCCTGATAAAATAATGAAAGGATAAAATAATGGATACAAAGGTAATTGAAGTAAAGGAGCTTGTCAAGGAATATAAACAGATCCGTGCAGTGGACGGGATCTCCTTTGATGTGTATGAAAAAGAGATATTCGGACTTCTCGGACCAAACGGAAGCGGTAAATCCACGACTATTAATTCTATACTTTCCCTGCTGAAATACAGCAGCGGTTCTATCCGTATTTTCGGGAAGGAAATGACCCCCGATGCATATGACCTGAAACGCGATATAGGTGTGATATTTCAGGAGGTGGCAGTATTCAATGAACTGACTGTGTATCAGAATATCGACTATTTCTGCGGTCTGTATATAAAGGATAAGAAGGAGAGAAAAAGGTGCGTTGAGGATGCTATCGGGCTTGTGAGTATCGGCGATTTCAGGAAATTCTATCCGAAACAGCTTTCCGGCGGTCTGCTCAGGCGCTTGAATATCGCCTGCGGCATAGCCCATAAGCCGAAGCTTATTTTTCTCGATGAGCCTACAGTAGCTGTCGATCCCCAGAGCCGAAATAATATCCTTGAGGGTATAAAACGCCTTCGCGATAACGGAGCAACTATTGTCTATACCACCCACTATATGGAGGAGGTAGAGCAGATATGTGACAGGATCGTTATAATGGATAAGGGGAAGATAATTGCGTCAGGTACTGCCGACGAGCTGAAAAAGCTTGCGAAGACTGAGGAAAAGATCATGGTCGAGCTAAAAAATGCAGATAAGGATCTGACCGGGGATATCCGTTCGCTTGTCCATGTTGCCGATGCGTCATTGGAGGGCAGAACCCTGACTGTAAGCTATGACGGTGGTACACATAATATCGCAAGGCTTATCGACCTCCTCAGGGAGCAGGGTGTATCATACTACAGCATCAATTCCGAGCGTCCTACACTTAATGACGTCTTTCTTGAACTGACGGGTAAGGAGCTGAGAGACTGATGTTTATACATAATTATCTCTATTCTCTCCGCCTGATGCTCGGCAATAAACAGCTCGTTTTCTGGACGCTTGCTTTTCCTCTGATAATGGCGATGCTCTTCAATATGGCTTTTTCCAATATCGAAAAATCCGAAAAGCTTGATCCGATAGATATTGCTGTGGTAGACGACAGCTCATTCAGATCAAATATGATCTATACCGAAACACTTGAAACCCTCGGCAAGGGTGATGACCGCATCTTTAATATAACGTATACTGATGCCGGTAAGGCTGAAAAAATGCTCAGGGACGGTGAGATAACCGGCTTTGTCCGTTTTGAGGATAATGAGCCCAGGATAACGGTAAGATCAAACGGTATCAATGAAACGATAATGTGCAGCGTATTCGATGAGATAGGCAGCGAAAGCAAGCTGATAATGAATGTCGGCATGACGGAAATAATGTCTCTCGTGAAAAGCGGAAAGACCGATATAGATTATCAAAGCCTGTTTAAGGAAGAGGCGGAAAAGATAATGGGGGACGATACGGGACTTACCGATACCAGCCCGAAAAATATGAGCTTTGTAATGATAGAGTATTATTCCCTTATTGCGATGGCGTGTATGTACAGCGGACTTCTTTCGATGACCCTGATGAATTACCGTCTGGCAAATATCAGCCCTGTCGGCAGGCGCAGCACGATAAGCCCCTCAAAAAGACTGTCCCAGATAAGCGGTTCGCTGACGGCATCATTTACGGTACAGCTTTTCGGACTTGCAATGCTTTATCTTCTTCTGATATTTGTTGTCCGTGCTGATTTCGGTACAAAGCTCCCGGAGATAATACTTCTGTCGCTGCTTGGCTCGCTTGCGGGACTTACTCTCGGGGTAGCGGTCGCGGTGCTTGTAAAGATAAACGAAAATGCAAAGCTGACTGTTCTTTTGTCGGTGGTTATGGCGGGATGCTTTTTTGCCGGCATGATGGGCATTACTATGAAAAATATCATAGATAAAAATGCTCCGTTTATCAACAGGATAAACCCGGTCGCGATGATAACCGACGGCTTATATGCCTTGTATTATTATGACAGCGGAGAGCGCTATCTTATCAATGTGATAAGCCTTGCTGTATTTTCGGCAGTAATGATGCTCATTTCCGTATCGGGATTAAGGAGGCAGCGCTATGACAGTCTTTAATGCATTTCTGCGGGTCATACGCCGCAATCTCGGAACGGTGCTGCTTTATACGGCTATAGTAATTATTTTTGCCGCAGCAAACAGCGGTGCGGATAATAATAACGGAGGCTTTTCCGGCGAAAAGCCGGATATTATGGTAGTCAACCATGACAATGGCTCAAAGCTTTCTGAAAGCCTGATATCCTATCTTGAAGACAATGCGGTTCTGCATGATATTTCCGGCGGAGATGATGCAGTAAGGGACGCTCTGTTCTATCGTGAGATAACCAGTCTTATCACGATTCCCGAGGGCTTCCAGGCTGAAACACTTGCCGGGAAAAGACCGGCGGTAGAGATAAGCTCCCCGGGGACTTCGTCCTCCGAGCTTACCGGAATGACGGTAAAGCGCTATCTGCGCGCAGCCCATGTTTTTTCTGACAAGGCGGAGGACATTGACGACCTTATCAGCAAAACGGAGGCATCGCTTACCGGGAAGACAGAGGTTTCCCTGATGACAAAGCTTGATACAAATTCTCTCACGAGGACGGCGAATTATTTCAATTTTGCCGCCTACAGCATAATGTCATGCATAATGTTCATTATCTGTCTTGTGCTTTCAAGCTTTAATGCAGCTGAGGTACGCAAAAGAACCATCGTCAGCAGCATGAGCTACAGTAAATTCAATCTGCATCTTTTATTATCATGCTTTTCATATGCTATGGTGGTGTGGATATTCTTCGTTATCCTCGGAAGAATAATGGCAGGGGAGCAGGTATTCAGTCCCCGCGGGGCAGCATTTATTGTCAATTCACTGGTATTTACAGCCTGTGTTCTTGCGATGGCGTATATGTTCAGCACATTTCTCAAAGAGAAAAATGCCGTTACCGGCATAATAAACGTAGTCACGCTCGGATGCAGCTTTCTTTGCGGAGTATTTGTCCCGGCGCAGTTTCTGCCCTCATGGGTACTTGCGGCAGCCCATATTCTCCCGACATACTGGTTTGTTGAGAATAACAATTTCCTTGCCTCCTCGGAATCACTCCGCAGCGACCTTGCAGCCTACATTATAAATCTTTCAGTCCTTGCCGGTTTCATGATACTGTTTACCGCAGCGGGAATAATAATATCACGCATAAAGCGCCGGGAGTGAGGGAGGAGCATATTTGTCAGATGTGCCGGCATGGTGATGTTTTTCCGTTTATCGGAGGGGATACAGCAAATAAAAGCAAAGGCACCTGTCCGGCGGCAGGTGCTTTTATAATACAAAAAAAGCCTGCCGGTTTCTGCCGACAGGATATTTTCTTTTTTGCTGAATTGATTATCGCTCTATGTATAAATGAGAAACCCTCAAATCCCGATCAGTATTATTTATTCAGTCTCATTTTGATTTCATTATATAATCCTGATATATAATAAAGAATTAACAATTAATAATTAATAATTCCACACTCCTGACTCCACAATTTTTAAAAAATGAATAATACAAAGCAAAAATCCTGCCACTGTCGTGTCAGGATTATCGCTTTGTCAACAGAGTATAAAAAAGATATTTTGTGTATGCTGCCGTTGGACTCGAACTCTCGTATTTATCCTCTTTATTGAATTGTTAATTGTCGTT
>CADCGS010000074.1:0-7966 GCA_902801055.1 uncultured Ruminococcus sp.
GGCGGCGGTGTCGTAAATAAAAAGGTTCTCGAAAACTGCGGGACAGATTCCTCAGAGTATTCCGGTCTTGCTTTCGGTATCGGTATCGAGCGTATAACTATGCTTAAATACGGTATCAACCATATGGGCAAGATGTTTGAGAATGATATCGAGTTTCTGGAACAGTTCAAGGCGTAAACGGAGGATAATATAATGAAGGTTTTACTTAGTTGGTTAAAGGAATATGTTGATATAGATATACCCGTAAAAAAGCTTGAGGAAAAGCTCTTTTCTACCGGCTTTGAGGTCGAGGGTACGGACTATCTCGGTCAGGATATCGAGAAAATATATGTAGGTCAGGTCACTTCTATCGAAAAATATGAGGGTACTCACCTTTATATCTGCCATGTGAACTGCGGTGAGCAGGGAGAGGATCATCTTATCCTCACCGGCGCGGATAATGTTTTCCAGGGCGCAAAGGTTCCCGCAGCAATAGTCGGTGCAAAGCTCCCCGGCGGGTTTGAGATCTCTCCCCGCAAAATGAAGGATATGGTATCATATGGTATGCTCTGCTCCGGCGGTGAGCTTGGTCTTGACCCGCAGTGGTACCCGACCGCAGGCGTTGACGGTATTATGATACTTGATGAGGATGCTCCCGTAGGCGCTGATATAAAGGATTATCTCGGACTTGACGATTATGTGTTCGATATTTCTATCACAGCGAACAGACCCGATTGTCAGTCGGTTCTCGGTATCGCAAGAGAGACTGCCGCTTTCCTCGGCAAGGAACTGAAAATGCCCGACCTTTCATATAATGAGGACGGCAGGACTGACGACAGTATCAGCGTTGATGTATTGGATAAGGATATCTGCCCGAGATATCTTGCACATTATATATATGATCTGAAACAGGTCGAAACTCCGCAGTGGATGAAAAGACGTCTTATCGCTTCCGGTCATAATGCGATAAGCCCTATGGTCGATATCACAAACTATGTCCTTACCGAGATCGGTCAGCCTATGCACGCATTTGATCTCGCAAAGGTAGAGGGCCGCTCCATCATCGTAAGAAGGGCAAAGGACGGCGAAAAGATAGTTACTCTTGACGAGAAGGAGCATACTCTTACAAAGGATAACCTGCTTATCTGCGACAGCGAAAAGGGTTCATGCATTGCCGGCGTTATGGGAAGTCTTAACAGCGGTATCAGCGATGAAACAACTGAGGTTCTTTTCGAGGCGGCTAAATTCGTCAAGGACAGCGTAAGAAAAACAGCAAGAGGTCTTGGCATACAGTCCGATTCCTCCGCACGCTTTGAAAAGGGCATAGATGAATATACCACCGAGACCGGTATGGCAAGGGCACTCAATCTTGTCCAGATGCT
Organism: uncultured Ruminococcus sp.; assembly: GCA_902801055.1. Classification (GTDB taxonomy): domain Bacteria; phylum Bacillota; class Clostridia; order Oscillospirales; family Acutalibacteraceae; genus UBA1213. Next base: position 1,362 of record CADCGS010000074.1, read on the forward strand.
CGATCTTGCAAAGATAAGCTCGACAAGCTTTGATATTTCCGCGGGCGCTTCACGCGAAAACCGTGTTATCAGCGTCACTCCCGCACAGGTCAATTATGTTCTCGGCATTGAAGTCCCCACAGACGAAATGGTCAGGATACTCCGCGCTCTGTCATTCGGCGTTGAGCTTAAAGACGGTGCTATGGAGATCGAGGTGCCCCGTTTCCGTGAGGATATCGAAACATATCAGGATATCGCTGAGGAGGTTATCCGTGAATACGGCTATGACAAGGTAGTACCGACCTTCCTGAGCGAAGCTCTTGTTACAAACGGCGGTCTGAATGCTGCCCAGACAAAGGAGCTTGAGGTAAAGAAATTCTTCTGCACACAGGGATATTTTGAGATACAGACGATCGCTATGACGGATAAAACGGAATTTGATAAATTCCTCATCCCTGATGACGACAGCAGAAGAAGGGTCGTGGAGCTTCTCAATCCTATTACCGAAAATCTCAGCATCATGAGAACAATGATGTCGCCCTCGATGGTAAGGGCTATTGAAAACAATATCAAGAACGGGCACGATGCTGTACGTTTCTTTGAGCTTGCCAACGTCTATATACCGAAGTCTCTTCCGCTTACCGAGGCGCCTGATGAAGTAAAGACGCTTTGTCTCGGTATTTCCGGCGAGAAGGAGACATTCTTCACGATGAAGGAAACTCTGGAGCGCTTTGCTGATGCAAGGGGTATAAGCTTTGAATTCAAGAGGGGCAGCGAGCCGTATCTCCATCCGGGACGCTGTGCCGGGGTTTACTGCGCCGGAGAAAAAATCGGCGTATTCGGTCAGCTCCGCTATGAGATAACCGATTCTCTTGATATAGCCGAAGGAAAGAAGGCAAATACAAGGATATTTGTCTGCGAGCTTGATTACAGCAGGCTCAGTGCGAATTTCAAGCAGGAGATAACCTATGTGCCTGAGACAGGCTTTGCAAAGACGACGAGAGATATCTCCATTCTTGTCGGCAAGAATGTGACCTGTGCCGAGATAATGAAAGCTATTGCAGATGCGGACAAGACGGTTGCAGACGTCAGACTGTTTGACATATTCGAGAGTGATAAATTAGGATTTGACAAAAAGAGCATGGCATTCAATATTGATTTTGCAAGTGCAGAAGGCGACGTTACAGATGCTATGACTGATGAAGTAATGAACAGGATAGTTTCTGTTCTTGAAGAGAAATTCTCAGCAAAACGGCGCTGATATTACAAATAGCAGCAGAGTCCTTTTTGGAGATCAGGCTGTGGATCATTCCGGTATTACTGCGGCTTTGTGCTTTGAAGCATAAGGCCGCAGTGGAACACAGCAGGGGAGGGTGTCCTCTTTATGCTGTGTTTTATTGATTTGTGTATGGAGGTATGAGGTATTATGAGAAAGAGAAGAAGACTGTGCGCTGCTGCAGGTGTGTTTGCGTGGATATTCATGATATTTGCGTCCTTGTATATTGATCCTTCCGTTAATGCACAACACTATGAGATATATGAATACAATATCCTCCCGGACGGTACAGCGGAGATTACCGGCTGCAGCGGTTCGCCGGCAAAGCTTGATATTCCTGAAAGTATCGGTGGTGCGGCAGTATCCGGGATAGGGGATAATGCATTTGCGAAATGCAAAAATCTCACATCTGTCACATTGCCTGACAGCGTGACCTCTGTCGGGAATGATGCTTTTGCGGAATGTACCGGTCTTGTCAGTATCAGGCTCAGCAGTAATCTTGAGAGTATCGGATATTATGCTTTTTTTTTGTGTAAAAAACTGTCGGAAATAAAAATTCCCATTACAGTCACAAGTATAGGCGAAGCGGCTTTCAGCGAATGTGACAGTCTGACTACTGTAGATTTATCGAAAAATACGACAACGATAGGCAAAATGGCATTTTTTTCATGCAACAATCTGACCTCTGTAAAGTTGCCGGGAGGTCTGACAATGATAGATGAAATGACGTTTTTTTCATGCGCCAGTCTTACGTCAATAGAAATACCGGATGGTGTAAGCAGATTAGGCGACAGCTCATTCGCATTTTGCAAGAGCCTGAAAAATATATCCATTCCCGACAGCCTTACATATATCGGCGACGACACATTCAATGGATGTAATAATATCTCAGATGTGGAAATAAGCAGCAAAAGTAAATTTGACCGTATAATGATGGGCAGTGAAACAAGAGAGTTTCTCTCTCAATACCTGCATTATTACGAACCCGCCCCGGCGGAGGAAAACGAAGCTTCCGAAGATAAGGCATCAGCTGACGTCTCCGATCCGATCCCCGAACCAGAACCTGAAGCATATTCCTCGCGCCGGGTTACTGTTCCCGATGAACATAATGATTCCTCGTTCCGGACGACAGCGTTAATTATTTTTTCTGTGATCACTCTCGGTGTATTTATTGCTGTATTTGTTGTCATAAAAAAACAACATAAAGCAATATGAACCGGGTTTATGCGGAAAATGTGAATTCCTGCGGCTTGCCCTGACAGGTTGTTGAGGGAAAAATACATATGAGGTGAGGATAGTGAAAAAATATATACTTGCCCTTGATGAGGGCACAACAAGCGCACGAAGTATCCTTTTTGACAAGGATATGAATATCGTAAGTATGTCTCAGCAGGAATTTCCGCAGATATATCCGCACCCCGGCTGGGTGGAACAGGATCCGATGCGTATTTATGCAACACAGTATTCTTCACTTACTGAATGTATCGCAAAAAGCGGGGTGTCACCTGATGAGATAGCCGGTATAGGTATAACAAACCAGAGAGAAACGGTTATAGTATGGGATAAAAATACAGGAAAGCCTGTCTGTAATGCTATCGTCTGGCAGTGCAGAAGAACTTCCGATATATGCGAAAAACTGAGAGCCGACGGCTATTCCGATTATATAGCCGAAACCACCGGTCTGCGCCCTGATGCATATTTCAGCGGTACAAAAATAAAATGGATACTCGATAATATCCCCGGGGCGAGAGAAAAAGCGGAAAAGGGCGAGCTTCTGTTCGGAACGGTCGATACATGGCTGCTTTGGAAGCTTAGTAAGGGTCGGGTGCATATTACCGACCGGACTAATGCGTCCCGTACTATGCTCTACAATATAAAAGAGCTGAAATGGGACGAAAAGCTGTGCGGGATCCTTGATATCCCGATGTCTATGCTCCCGCAGGTACGCTCGAGCAGTGAGATCTACGACAGTATGGATCTTATGGGCGCTTCCGTCCCGATCTGCGGTATCGCAGGCGACCAGCAGGCTGCACTGTTCGGTCAGGGCTGCGTGAACAGCGGTGATATGAAGATCACATACGGTACGGGCTGCTTCCTTCTTTCCAATACGGGAACGGAACCGGTTCACAGCAGCCACGGACTTGTTACGACTATAGCTGCAACTCCTTGCGGGGAAAGTGTTGAGTATGCTCTTGAGGGCAGTGTCTTCACAGGCGGGGCAGTGATACAATGGCTCCGCGATGAAATGGGACTTATACAGGAATCGGCTGACAGCGGATATTTTGCTTCAAAGCTCAGCGATAACGGAGGAGTATATCTTGTTCCGGCATTTTCCGGACTTGGCGCACCCTACTGGGATATGCACTGCCGGGGTATTATTACCGGACTGACACGCGGAACAGGACGGAACCATATGATCCGTGCGGCTCTGGAGTCCATTGCATTTCAGTCCAATGATGTTATCAGCGCTATCCGGGCTGACAGTAAGGGCAGCATAAACAGTATAAAGGTTGACGGCGGCGCATCAGCAAATGATTTCCTGATGCAGTTCCAGTCGGATATATCCGATCTCAGGGTAATACGTCCGCATCAGAATGAGGCGACCGCCGCAGGAGCGGCTTATCTTGCCGGAATAGCCTCGGGCTTCTTTGACAAGAATGAGCTTTTTGCCGGACGGGCTGATACGGCGGCTGTCTTTGAACCCGGTATATCAAATGAAAAAAGAAAGGATCTGCTGAGCGGCTGGGAAAAAGCTGTATGCTCGTGCAGGGGGATGTAAATATGATTAAATCAACCATATTTTTTGCTTCCGCAGATAAAATACATAAGCTCAGCGGCGTTCTGTATGAGCCGGATCAGGAGCCGAAGGGAATATTCCATGTTGTCCACGGCATGAACGAGCATAAGGGACGGTACGATGATTTTCTGCGTGAAATGTGCGGCAGCGGATATATCTGCATAGCCTATGACAATCTCGGACATGGTGAAACTGTCCGGGATAAAAGCGAAAGGGGATTTTTTGCATCCAAAGACGGATACAAGCTTCTTGCGGAGGATGTTTATTCCGTATCGCGCCAGATGAAGCAGAAATATCCCGGGCTTCCGTATTATCTTATGGGACACAGCATGGGATCATTTATTGTACGGCTTGCCGCCTGTATTCATCCGGAAATACCGGACAAGCTCATAGTCATGGGTACAGCGGGGCCGAATCCTGTGCTCAATCCGTCTCTTTGTCTTATCAACATAATCAAAGCCATATACGGCGAAAAGCATATTTCAATGTTCCTTGAAAAATTAGCCTTCGGAAAATTCAACGAACACTTTACCGAAACCGGCGGAGACTGGCTGGCGAAGGATCCCGAGGTTCGCCGGCTTCTTGATAGTGATGAAATGTGCGATTTCCATTTTACGATATCCGCATTTTACGACCTGATAAAGATGAATTCTGTTGTCAACAGCAAGCAGTGGTTTTACAGCATCAACAAAAAAATGCCGATCCTGCTCATATCAGGAAAGGACGACCCTGTCGGCGATTACGGCAAGGGAGTATTTGCTGTTTTCAAAAAGCTGAAAGTCTCCGGAGCTGATGTTCAATTGAAGCTGTACCGCGATAACCGCCATGAGCTTCTCGACGACACCGCAAGAGATAAGGTCATCAGCGATATCATGAGTTTCCTTTCAGCGTAATGCTTTTATAACCTTCGTATTGAATCCCCTTGTTGGGCACTCCGCCGGGGTTGACAGGAGAGGGGAATTGATATATTATTTAGATATATTAATTGTGTATGAAGGGATGAGGTGTTATGAGAAAGAGAAAGGGTATTTGCGCTGCGGCAGGTATACTTGCGGCGCTGACTTTGTTTGCGGGATGCTCAAAGCCTGACGGAGAGAAAAACACAGAATCCTCCGCTGCAGATTCGTCAGTGGGATCTGTACAGGTCGAATCCTCACAGGAAAACAGCAAAACTGAATCCTCCGGCAAAAAAAACAACCCGGAATCCTCTGATGATAAAAACAGCAGTACGGAATCCTCAGGCGAGATCAGCAGTCTCGAACAGAGTACTATTACTCCGGCTGTGTGGGAGGTTACGGATCAGAACGGCAACAACATTTATATGATGGGGTCTATCCATATCGCTAAGGAGGACGCCAGTGTGCTGCCGGATTACTTTGAAACGGCTTATGCTAAGTGTGATGCACTTGCGGTCGAATGTGATGTTTTGGATAACAGTGTGAATATCGCTTCACTGTCAAAGGTCTTGTATACCGACGGTACAAAAATATCTGACCATGTTCCTGCATCTGACTATAAAAACGCTAAGGCTACACTTGAAAGCCTTAACTACTATCAGTCGATGTATGATTACTACTACCCTATAATGTGGGTAGAGATGGCAGAGCTCGGTGTTGGCTATAATATAGGCTTTTCCGATAAATACGGCGTAGATACTATACTCCTCGATCGTGCAAAAAAGGAAAATAAGGAGATCCTGGAGCTTGAATCCGTTCAGTTCCAGCTCGATCTGATTGTAAATCTCCCGGAGAAAGTCCAGCTTGCCCTTTTCCATGATATCGCCGACAAGGATTATATCTCCAGAACATCAGAGCAGCTTAGTAACCTTTATGATAAATGGAGAACCGGTACTATAGAAGACAATTATTTATTCTCCGAGAATTCAGAACTCAGTAAGGAGGAAGCTGCTATTGTTGAAGAGTATAATAAGATAATACTTGACGACCGTAATGTCGGTATGAAAAATAAAATAGAAGGATATCTTGCAGATAATAAAAAAGTTATGGTCGTAGCAGGTTCAGCTCATTTCTACGGGGACAAGGGTATCGTCTCGCTTCTCGAAAAGGACGGCTATACCATCCGCAGACTGACCGCAGACGATGCAAAACAGTCTGAGAAGGCTGAAAGCTCCGCCGTATCATCTTCTGCTGAATCCTCTGTACAGAATTCCGAGACAGATCCCGGCTTGCCCAGAGCAGCCTGAATATTATATCTGAAAGGCAGATTATATGAAAAATAAACGATTTGTCGCTTTTATGCTTGCGGTGATCTGCATCCTTTCGCTGTGTTCGTGCGATACCATAAACAGCTTCTTTGATAAGGATCTGGAGTCCGAATCAAGGATAGATAAAGATGATGCATTGCTTGTGAGCCATTATATCTATGTCGGTCAGGGTGACAGCGAATTTATAGAATTCCCCGATGGGAAAACCATGCTTATTGATGCAGGCCCCCGTGAGGGCGGAGATAATGTCATTAAGCTTATCAAAAAGCTCGGATATAAAAAAATTGATTTCCTCATAGGTACGCATCCCCATTCCGACCATATCGGCG
>CADCGS010000074.1:8001-15060 GCA_902801055.1 uncultured Ruminococcus sp.
GAACGATATATATGCCCGATGCTCAGGCTAATACAAAGGGATATGAATACCTTCTTCAGACGATACGGAATAAAAATAAAAAAATCAGGCTCGCAAAAGCGGGGATGAAAATAACCTCTTCAAAGGAATATGATTACAGCGCGGATATACTTGCGCCCGTGGGAACGGATTATGAATCCCTGAATAATTATTCTGTGGTCATAATGGTAAGATACAAAAACCGCAGACTGCTTTATACGGGTGATATCGAGGCGCTTGCCGAAAAGGAGATAATAGACAACAACACAGAGCTTTCGGCTGATGTGGTAAAGGCTCCGCATCACGGGAGCAGTTCTTCATCCACGGAGGAATTTATACAGCGGACGGGAGCATCATATGTGATTTTTTCATGCGGTGAGAATAACGACTATAATCATCCTCATAAAAAGATCGTAAAACGATGGGAGAAGGCCGGAGCCGGCATTTACCGCACCGATAAGATGGGAACTATTACCGTCGCTACCAACGGGGATGAAATATCTGTGAAAACAGAAAAGCAGGAGGACTGATGAGATGCTTCAGGTGACCATCGACAGATTTGAGAACAATATGGCTGTAGTGGAGCTTGGAAAGGACAAATTTTCAAGGATACCGAGTGTAGTGATACCCGGAGCCAAAGAGGGCGATATCATTACGATAATAGCAAAAAAGGAATCGCAGTATATGATCTCGAAAAGGGACAATGAATATAGCTATGTACTGACGCCGAAGGGAAAATATGCACTTCCTCACAATGTCATGGACGGAGCAAAGCCCGGGGAATATATTTCATTCGAGATCGACCATGACGCTACCGCCGCAAGAAAAAGCAGGATAAGACAGCTTATGGATAATCTGTTTGAATAAAATGGAATACTTTGACAATAATATTGTCGATTTTCCTTGACGTAAGGGAGTTTTACTATTATAATGTAATTATACCATGAATGGGCAAATCAAATATTGGAGGTATTCCTACTATGTTTTTGAATCAGCTGAACGAAAACGAAAAAGAGCTTTATCTTGAACTCTGCGCACACGCTGTTATGGCGGATGACGTATTTGCTCCGGATGAGATGGAATCGATCGCATTGATCTGTCATGAACTTATGATCCCCAATCATATGCCCGATAATGATGAACCGGTCCAGGATATCCTCGACAAGCTTAACCTCATCGCTTCAAAGCAGCAGAAAAATATAATGATCCTCGAGCTTATCCTTCTTCTGAAAAAGGACGGTACACTCGACGCTGCCGAAACGGATTTCCTTGAGCAGGTAAGAGTAGGTCTTGAGGTTTCCGAGGAAAAATTCACCTCGCTTTTCGGCCTTGCAAATATCCATCTTGTACTGCAAAGAGAACTTACTCTTGCAATTGACACGTGATCCTTCCTGCTGGAGGTACAAATGCATAATAATACGGCACCCGTCTGCGACCGGCGGGTGCCGTTTTTTTGCTCGGCAGCGGGACTGACTGTCCACACGCTGAGCTTTTATCGTACAGGGACGCCCTTGGGAAAAAGGACGGCGCTGCAATTATTCTTTTCTGCTGATTTCAGCCTGCGGTGCTGTGATGCTCTTATGTACTCTGTAATAGATAATGCAGGCGATAACTGCATTAATAATATCTGATACCGTCTGAGCCCAGATAAGACCCGTAATGCCCCATATCATATTCATTATGATAAGAGCAGGGATATTGAGCAGAACATGGCGTATGATAGTCAGCAAAAAGGACGTCTTTCCCTGATTGACAGCCTGCATGAAATTGACTATCTGGAATCCGATTATCATAAACGGCATAGCCAGACATCTTGCTTTCAGGAATTCCGTGCCGAGCCTTATCGTTTCAGGATCGTTGATAAAGGCATTTACGATAGGCTCTGCAAATATGAATGATGCCGCCATGCTCAGGATCGCTACGGCGAGTATCGTTATCCTTGCTGTAGAAAAAATACTGTCCATACGCCTGAAATCCTTTTTTGCGAAGCTGTATGCAACAAGAGGGACCATTCCGAGACAAACACCGAGACCGATATTTATCGGCAGCCTTTCGACCTTCATAACGATGCCGACAGACGCAAGGGGAATATCACCGTATGAAACTGTCAGTCGGTTTGTAACTATATTCACGCTGTTGAAAAGCAGAAGGATTATCGCCGCCGGTATTCCGACAGAATAAAAGGATTTCAGTGAATCGGGGCGAAGCTTTTCCAGCCGCTTCGGCAGTTGAAGAATGGATTTATCCTTGATCCTCAGATACACAACGATGAAATACAGCATCGAAATTATATTTGAGATAAGCGTTGCAAGGGCTGCGCCGAGAACCTGAAAGCCGTCAGGCAGTATAACGAACATAAAGATCGGATCAAGTGCGATATTCAGCAGACCGCCGATACTTACTCCGATACCGGCTTCCCTTGCGTATCCTGCATTCCGCAGTATCATGGGCATTGTCAGGGAAAGCACTGTCGGCAATCCTCCTATGACAACGGTAAACAGAAGATACTGACGGGAATATTCAAGTGTATTATCGCTTGCCCCCAGAAGGCGGAGTATCGGATCCATAAGCACAAGGCATATAAGCGAAAACCCGAGGGCGAATATCGTAGACATTGTAATACTGTAGGAGGCTGTTTTTCTTGCCTCCTCAATATCGCCCCTGCCCATAAGACGAACCATAAGGCTTCCGCCGCCGACGCCGAAAAGATTTGACAGCGCCGCCATCGAGAGAAATAAGGCAAGAACAAGTGAGGCTGCACCGATCATATACGGATTATCCGTCCGGCCGATAAACCATGTATCGGATATGTTATACGCCAGAACGATCACCTGACTGATAACTGTCGGCAGTGCCATTATTGTAAGCGCCTTCGGAACAGGCATTGTCTCAAAAACGGCTTTTTTATCATTTTGATTTTTTGTATTCGGTTTTGTATTCAATTACGTCCTCCTCTTTGCATCAGTGTTGTGTCAGAAAACTATCCGGCACACGATCATTATTGATTATCAGGTATTCATTCAGTATATCCTGTCGTATTTAATAAATAATGATTATCTATAATAATAATACAAAATACAAAGGAAAAAACCGCCGCTTGCGTGACAGTATCATCTCTTTGCAGATAAAATACGAAAAAGATATCACTCGGAGCGCGGCAAAAAAAATTCGCGTCCTACAAAAGCAGAACGCGAAATCAGCTGCGGCATCAGCCGCTGTCAACAGAGTATAAAAAAGATATTTTTGTCAACCCCTGTCGGACTCGAACTCCTACAATTAGTTTTGTCTTTCTTTCGCAGTATTAATAGATGCTATAAGAATTTTTTTGATTTCCAGACAATCTTTCAATAAAGATGAAGCCATACTTTCATCCAGATAGTCTGTTTTTTTCAAAATATGAAGCCAGTATTCGGTTTCAGCAGTTTCTTTAAGAGCAATATGCAATTTTGCAATAAAATCCGCTTTACTATTACCATACTGGGCTTCGTTAATATTTGCTCCTATTGAAGTACCGCTTCTCAGAATTTGTTTTGATAGTACGGATTCATGTTTTGTTTTTAATAAGTATCGGTGAAGCTTTACAATTCGACCACCAAAGTCTATGGATTTTTCGATCAATATGTTTTCTTTCATAATTATCACCAACTGAATTATATCAGAAAACTATCGGATACACAACCATTATTAATTTTTAAGTCTTAAGTTTTCAGTATTCATTTAGAAAATCCTGACACGGTAAACTGAAGACTTAAGACTGAAAACTTAAAAATGAATAATACAAAGCAAAAATCCCGACACTTGCGTGTCAGGATTTTCGCTTTGGTTGCGGAGGTAGGATTTGAACCTACGGCCTTTGGGTTATGAGCCCAACGAGCTACCAAACTGCTCCACTCCGCGATATTTGCACCTCAAAAGTACTTTATTAGTATATCACTATACATAAGGTTTGTCAATAGTTATTTCAAATATTTTTTTTCCGCCGGATCCTGACCGTTTCCGGCTTTGTAAAACGCGATCCGGCAAATGAGCATACGGCTTTATATTTCGTAATTCCCGTATTAATATAATATGCTCCTTCTGAAAAAATATGACTTCAGGGTATTGACAAAAAAACAGTAATATAGTATAATTATTTAGCAGTGTAAAGTATAAGGCTTTACAGAATACTCCTGAAAGGGGGGCACTCCTATGGCAAAGGATATGAGGGTGGCGTTTCTGCTTGATTTTTACGGTGACCTGCTTACCGAAAAACAGCGCGAATCGCTCGACTTCTATTATAATGACGACCTGTCTCTGGGAGAGATCGGCGCGAACCTCGGAATATCCCGTCAGGGAGTGCGCGATAATATCAAAAGAGCAGAGGCTATCCTTCTGGAAATGGAGGACAAGCTCGGTCTTGCGGCTAAGTTTTCCGAGATAAAGACCCGCCTCGCCGAGGTCAGGAAGGCCGTTGATATTATAGATAACAAGAATATAAGGGTCTACCGCTCCGATGAGATAAACGAGAGTATAAAGGATATACTCAGACAGCTGGATCGGCTCGACCAATTAAACGAATGATAAGGAGTGAGGCAATTGGCATTTGAAGGACTTTCGGAAAAGCTCAGCGCTGCATTCAGAAAGCTTCGCAGCAAGGGCAAGCTGACAGAGGACGATGTAAAAAGTGCCATGAAGGAAGTGCGTATGGCGCTCCTCGAGGCCGATGTAAACTATAAGGTCGCAAAAAGTTTCACCGCGAAGGTCACCGAGCGTGCGGTCGGCGCGGATGTAATGGAGAGCCTTACCCCCGGACAGATGGTCATAAAGATCGTTAATGAGGAGCTTACCGCTCTGATGGGATCCGAGGAAACCAGGATACATTTTGCCTCAAAGCCGCCTACGATCATCATGATGTGCGGACTTCAGGGTTCAGGTAAGACGACCCACAGCGCAAAGCTTGCTAAAATGTATAAAAAACAGGGACGCAGACCCCTGCTCGCAGCCTGCGACGTATACCGTCCCGCGGCTATCGAACAGCTAAAGGTCGTCGGTGCACAGGCAGGTGTGCCGGTGTTTGAAATGGGTCAGGGCGACCCGGTGGAGATCGCAAAAAAAGCAGTTTCTATGGCGAAGGATTACGGTAATGATATACTGATCCTCGATACCGCCGGACGTCTGCATATCGACGAAAAGCTCATGAATGAGCTAAAGGATATCAAGTCTGAGGTCAGCCCCGATGAGATCCTCCTCGTTGTCGATTCAATGACCGGTCAGGATGCCGTAAACGTAGCTAAATCCTTCGATGAGCTGCTCGATATAACCGGCGTTATCCTTACAAAGCTCGACGGCGATACCAGAGGCGGCGCTGCCCTGTCAGTCAAGGCTGTCACGGGTAAGCCGATCAAATTTGCCGGTATCGGTGAAAAGCTTGACGATCTTGAAGTATTCCACCCCGACAGAATGGCGTCACGTATTCTCGGCATGGGCGATGTGCTTACTCTTATCGAGGATGCAGAAAGCCGTCTCGACCAGAAAAAGGCCGAGGAAATGGCAAAGAAATTCCAGCAGAATAAATTTGACATGAATGACCTCTACGAACAGCTCGGTCAGATAAAGCGCATGGGCAGCGTCAAGAATATACTTTCCAAGCTTCCGGGCATCAACGACCAGCTGAAGGATATGGAATTTGACGATAAGGCTCTTGACCGTATCGCTGCGATGATATCTTCCATGACAAAGAAGGAAAGAGAAGACCCGAATCTCATCAATCCCTCGCGCAAGCGCAGGATCGCAGCCGGCAGCGGTACTAAGGTCGAGGACGTGAACCGTCTTATGAAGCAGTATGAACAGATGAGGAAATTCATGAAATCCATGAATTCACGCGGCAAGAACGGCAAGAGAAAGCGCTTGCCGGGGCTTGGCGGAATGCCCTTCGGCGGTATGCCGGGCGGGTTCCCGAAAAAATAACAATCAGTTATTTTCCAACAATATGTTGGTTAATATATAAAAGGCATCATTTGCCGGAAAAAATTTGGAGGTAAAGAAAATGGCAGTAAAGATCAGACTTCGCCGTATGGGCGCAAAGAAAACACCCTTCTATCGTGTAGTGGTTGCAGATTCAAGATATCCCCGCGACGGTCGTTTTATCGAAGAGATCGGCACATACAATCCCCTTGTTGAGCCATCAGAGTTCAAGGTAGACGCTGAGAAGGCAAAGAAGTGGATCGCTAACGGCGCACAGCCGACCGATACCGTAAAGGCACTTTTCAAGAAAAACGGCATTATTGAGTAATCACATCCTGCGGAGGAAAAAATGAAAGAACTACTTATTTCTATCGTATCAGGTCTTGTTGAAAAGCCTGAGGAAATAACCGTAACTGCGGACGATAAAAACGAAGAAGGAATTATCGTATATCATCTTCATGTTTCTGAGGACGATATGGGCAGAGTTATCGGCAGACAGGGAAGGATCGCAAAGGCTATCCGTACCGTTATGAGAGCTGCTGCTGCAAGAAATGAAGAAAAGGTACAGGTCGAGATCGAGTGATCCGCCGTACTGAATAATCGAAGAGGCTGCCGCACAAGCGTAAAAAACGCATTGCGGCAGCCACTTTTTTTAAGGCAACACCGCTGGGAGACCGCCTTACGGCTTAGCACACATCTGCTTGCCCTTTTCCCGTCATTCCGCAAAAAATCGCTTGATAACCGTGAAGCTTTCTTATGAGCGGTGCGGCGGAGTGCCTCCGGTGCGTGCCCGCACTGGGCAATTCGCGGCGGAGTGCCTCCGGTGCGTGCCCGCACTGGGCAATTCGCGGGGTTCGCTGCGCTTCGCTCCGCTCTGCACTCGAACCGAACATTCACTACTCGCGGTCTATACTTTATTGACAGGCACGCCGGTCGCGGTCTTTACTTTATTGACAGGTGCGGCGGCGTTTTGTTCCCCGTGGCTTTAACTTCGGGCGCGGGTTACAAAGTTTTCTTACGGGTGCAGAGTGAGCGGAGCGAACGATTACGTGAATAGCGCGTAAGCGCGTGGGTCCAGGGAGCTTGCTCCCTGGCGAG
>CADCGS010000075.1 GCA_902801055.1 uncultured Ruminococcus sp.
TACCTGAATCCGTGAAACTGAATATTTAGAAGATATTGAAAAACCGCATGAAATCAGGTATTTCAAGCATTTTTGCATATCTGGTTTTCTGCACCCACCTGGTGCAAATTCGAGTACTGGATTTTCTGTTAGAAAGCAGTGCTTATCAGCCTTTCAGCCTTATTTTACAATTTGAACTTCACGGATTCAGGATATATTTAAAAAAATTAAGGTTAATTTAAAAAAGTATTAAAAGAAACTGCAAAGGATATTTATAAGTATGCATTAGAATATGAATAAAGAGAAATTGTCTTAGAAATATATATAAATAATTGGATTTTTATTCAAATTATGTTATATTTGATATAATTTAGTTATTACGGATGGTGGTGAAAAAATTGAGAATTCTTATAGCGGATCCCGACAGGGATTTTCTGGTATCATATGAAAAGCTTGTATCAGGCGACGGTCATGAGCCGGTCATTGTATTTGACGGAACTCAGGTCTTATCCGCAGTATCCGGAAATAATATTGAGATCGTAATACTCAGCGAAAATATCCCCCGTATCAGCTGCCGGGAAATAGTTTCGTTACTGAATGAAATGAATATCCCGGTAGTAGTGACAATGGAAAAAAATCCCGGAGCGGATCTGCTTTCAGGTAAGACTATGGCACAGTCATATATGGTTCTCCCGTTTTTCCCCTCTGAATTAAGAGACAGGATAATGGAAATATCGAAAAAAAAATCAGCCGCAAAGATCATCCGCTATGAGGATATCGAAATTGATACCGGAAACTTTATCCTTCGTCCTGATATTCGTGTTACCAATGAAGAGATCAATATTATTTCAGCTCTTGTCAGCAAGGGAAAACTGAATGAAAAAAAGGTTCAGCCCTATATAAATGCCCTGAATAATAAATTCAGGGCACTCGGTAAAAAAATACATATCGGATATGTTATGAAAGAGGGATACAGGTTGGTGAGTAATTATGAATAAAGCAAGAAAAAAGTTTGTATTATATGCGGAATTATCCGTTCTGGTTCTTCTGACCGTTTTGCTTACGGTAATAAATATAGTGAATTTTTCTATGGCTGCGGATGACGCCGACCATATTACCGAAAGAATAGCAAATAACCACGGCGGCTTTGATTTCGACAGATTGCCCGCTGAGCCGGAAAATGCTTTGCAGAATGACCAGATGCCTTCAGATATTATCCAGTTCGGAAAGCACCGGGGCGGTTTCAGGGATATGGGTCCGAATTCTCCGGAAATGAATTCTTCAATGAGATATTTTACATATTCATTCGACGAAAATGGAAATGCTCAGAAGGTAGTATTCAAGATGTCCTCTTATTCCGAGGAGGAGGCAAAAAAATGGGCGGAAAGCCTTATCAATAATGCAAGCCCTACCGGATGGACAAATACGACCTACCGTTACCGTATATTTGAGGATAACGGAGTGAAAATGGTAACGGTCATTGATGAAGGTCGAGAGCTTTATACCTCCTACCGAATACTTATTATATCACTTGTCGGAGGAGCAGTGATGCTTTTGCTCGGACTTCTGTTCCTCCATTTCCTGGGTAAAAGGCTTTTCAAGCCCCTTGAGGAATCCGACAGAAAACAAAAACAGTTTATTTCGGGAATAGAATCCTCCTTCAAAATGCCTCTTACTATAATCAGTGCAAATACTGAATATATCGAGCGTCAGAACGGCCCGACCAGTCAGACGGATATTATCAATAATCAGGTCAGGAAAATGAACTCCCTCGTCAAGGATCTCGGTTCGCTGACAATATTTGACGAGCAGGAAAAAACCGAAACAAGAATGAATCTTTCGGATACACTTATCCGCATTATAGATACTCGCAGAGAGGCTTTTGAAGAAAGAAAGATACAGACAGAGCTTGATATTGATCCGGATATCATTATAGATGCCGACGATCAGGCAATAAAAAAGGCATTTGCGGAAATAGCCGATAATTCAATAGAATTTTCTCTTACTAAAGCAGTCTTTGAGCTGAAAAAGAATAATGACAGGATAAGGATATGTATAAAAAATGATACCGATCTTCCCAACGGAACTTACGATCAGGTATTTGACAGGTTCACAAAGCTTAAAAATGCCGAAAACAAAGAGGGCAGAGGACTTGGTCTTTCATATGTAAAGGATGTATTCCATGCACATAATGCCCGCGTCAGTGCAAGGGTGAGCGACGGATCGTTTATTATCCGTATAGACCTGTAAAAAAAACTACGAAAGAGAGGTGATCTCTGTGGCAGCAGTATCAAATCCCGTTGTGGTAATGAAAAGATATGAAATGAAATATATTCTTTCCGGATCACAAACGGAATATTTCAAAAAAGCAGTTGAAGGTCATATGAAAATAGATAAATTCGGCTTAACGTCTATCGCATCACTTTATTATGATACACCGAATTATCGTCTTATCAGGACTTCAATAGAAAAGCCGCCGTTTAAGGAAAAGATCAGACTTCGTTCCTATGGCATAGCAACAGAGCAATCACCTGTTTTTCTGGAACTGAAGCGCAAGGCATACGGTATCGTATATAAACGGCGGGTACAATCTACGATACCTCTGGTAGATAAATTTTTCCGCGGCGTCGGTGATATCTGTGCAGGCGGTCAGATAAACCGGGAAATAACGACCTTCCGTGATTATTACGAAAATCTTGCTCCGGCTTGTCTGATAATATATGACAGGATAGCCTATTTTCAGCCGGACGGTGATCTCCGGCTGACGATAGATCACAACCCCAGATACAGATATGATGATCTGGATCTTACGACCTCTATGGATGGAAATTCACTCCTTCCTGAGGGAAGCACGATACTTGAAGTAAAGGTCCAGCAGGCAGTCCCTCTGTGGCTTTCCGAAATACTTACAAAGGGAAAAATATATAAGGGCAGCTTTTCAAAATACGGAGAGGCTTATAAACAGCAGCTTCTGAAATCAAAGTGAAAGGAAGAAAATTATGTTTGATTGTATTTATTCAACTCCGGTAACGGTATCACAGTTTTTTATTATGATGGGAGCCTCAGTCTTTTCCGGATTTCTTTATGCATGGATAATGTCATTCCGTATCCGTTCAAAAAAGCGTTTCTTCATGGTAGCGGCGATAATCCCGTTTATCGTATCGGCAGTCATAACCTTTGTACATGGTAATATCGGTGCCGGCGTCGCAGTCGGCGGTGCATTCGGACTTATCCGTTTCAGAAGTGCTCCCGGCAGCGCAGATGAAATTGCGGCAATACTTATTGCAATGGGTTCCGGTATTGCATTCGGTACAGGATATATCGGATACGGCGTTGTTATCCTTCTCGGAATGGCGCTGATATTTGTAATTCTTTCCTTCCTGCCTCTTTTTGAGCATAAGGGCATGAGCAGCGAAAGACTTCTGCGAATTACCATTCCGGAATCTCTCGAATATTCCGGAGCATTCGACGATACATTTGATCATTATCTCAGCAGCTATGAAAATGCCGGTGTAAAAACGACCGGTATGGGTTCAATGTTCAGACTTTCCTTCCGTATCCGCATGAAGGATCCCTCGGAGGAAAAAGCCTTCATTGACGAGCTTCGCACAAAAAACGGTAATTTAGAGATAGCGATACTCCCGTATACAGAACAGCAGAATCAGCTGTGATAAAATACGTTTATTCATCAGCCGCAGAGACGGCATAAAGAAGGGTGGTTATTTTATGAAAAAAAGGTATATTGCATTATTGCTTACAGCATTTATTACAGCAGGAGCACTTACGGCTTGTTCAGGAGAATCCGGCAGCAACTCGGGAGGTTCGGGCGATAATTCCTCATCATCATCCTCTTCATCATCAGAAGGATCCAATGGGGATCAGAGCAGCGCTTCTTCAACAAATACTGCGGACAGTTCAGATACATCATCAGCCTCTCAGACAGGCAGCTATAATACGGAAATATTCTCCGACGGAGATTTCAAGGATGTTTCCGGTGAAAACCCTGATGCATCCATAACTCTGTCCGGAAACAGCGGTACTATTTCCGATACGACAAGAGGTTCATCCGGCAGTACGGTGACTATCACATCAAAGGGTATTTATAAAGTTTCTGGTTCATCGGAAAATGTATCTATCGTGATCGACGATTCGACAAAATCGGGAAATATCTATCTTATACTCGATAATGTTACGATGACGAATTCAACAACTGCCTGTATAAATGTTAAAAACTGTGACAAGCTTATAATACAGTGTACAGGTGAGAATAGTCTGACAAGCTCGAATACCTCAGCAGATGATAAGGTTGACGGTGCAATTTATGCAAAAAATGATGTTACTGTCAACGGCAGCGGAAGCCTTACGGTAAAATCGGCTCTTCACGGTATCGTATGTAAGAAGGATCTCAGGATAACAGGTTCTTCGCTCACAGTAAATGCGGACAGCGTCGGTATCAAGGCAGGAAAAAGCCTGGGTATCGGCGGCGGTAAGGTAAATATTACCTCCGGTCATGACGGCGCTCAGGTAAGCGGAGAAAATACAAGCTATTTCTATACAGAAAATTCCGATATAACGATCAATGCTGGATATGACGGTATTTCCGTAAAGCAGGAAAGCAGCGGCGAGGATTTCACCGGATATATCAATCTCAGCAGCGGCAGCGTCAATATTACATCAGGCGGCGGCTCGGATAATTCAAAGGACAGCAATACTTCTCAGAAGGGTCTGAAATGCGACGGCAACATAATTCTCGGCAATGCTCAGCTTACTGTTTCCTCCGCAGATGATGCCGTACACGGAAATTCAGATATAACTGCAGAGTCCTCCACGGTTACACTTTCATCCTCTGATGACGGTATTACCGCAAGCGGAAATCTTACGATCAACGGCGGCAAGGTAACTGTAAGCAAATCCTATGAGGGTCTTGAGGCTGAAAATGTCACCATAAATGACGGTGAGATCAGTATTACATCGAGCGATGACGGTATAAACTGCTCCGGCGGGTCGGATACCTCTTCAAATGACGATAATCCCTGGTCACAGTCAAATACAAATGCAAAGCTTACGGTAAACGGCGGTAATGTTTATGTCAACGCCTCGGGCGACGGACTTGACAGCAACGGTTCGATCTATGTCACAGGCGGAACAGTTATCGTTGAAGGTCCGACAAGCCCCGGCAACGGAGCACTTGATATCGGTGACGGTCAGGGCTGTGTGGCAAGCATAACAGGCGGTACAGTCCTTGCGATAGGTACATCAGATATGGCAGTCAATTTCAATGACGGTTCTCAGTGTTCGGCTCTGGTATCAGTTTCCGGAGATGCAGGCTCTGTAATATCGGTCGATGACGGTTCGGGATTCAGCTTTACAACAACAAAGAGCTTTTCATGTGCTGTATATTCCTCATCGTCAATGAAGCAGGGAAGTACCTATACTGTCAGTGCAGGTTCTTCAAGTGCATCGGCGGATTTCTCATCCTCACTTTATTACAGTGAAGTGCAGTCTATGGGACACGGCGGCGGTATGCGCGGCCCCGGCGATTTTTAATAATATGATAAATCTCCCTGCATTCGTCAGCAGGGAGATTATTTTGTAAATGCCGCACCGCATATATTGAGGCTTCATTGCCAACAATATATACGGAGGTGTAATAAAATGCAAAGCATGAAAAAACAGAGAAATAATGACCGTTCTCCAAGAAAGAATATCGGTTTCTATATTTCTCTTGCGATCTGTATTACGGCTGTCGGTGCGGCAGCATGGACGACCTATGCCGGGATAGAGGAAAATAACAGTACCGTACAGGAGGAATCTGTACAGGAATCTCAGCATACCGAGGTCAATGATGAGCTGAGCGGACAGACATATGAACGCAGCGAACCATTGCCGGAAAGCAGTACGGCGCCGAAGGAAGAAATCAGGACAGAAGAAAAAACCAAAGCACAGACCAAGAAAACCTCTGTTATAGCAGAAGGATCAAAGGCAGCCCCGGTAATTAAGGAACAAAGCTCCGCTCCGGAAAAGAATTCAACAATTATTTCATTTCCTGTTGAAAACGGGAGAATAGTAAAACCGTTCAGTCCGAAAAATCCGCTGAGATCCCTGACAATGAATGATTGGCGCACCCACAGCGGAACCGATATCTCCGCATCAGCCGGAGCTTCGGTCAGGGCAATAATGGCAGGAAAGGTCAGCAGGGTATATGACGATCCGTTGCTCGGCAAGGTCATAGAGATCAGCCATACAGGCGGTTATACTGCACGCTACTGCGGTATTAGCGATAATCCCGTCGTAAAGGCGGGCAGCAATGTCAGGGCAGGGGATACGATAGGATATCTTGGGACGATCCCCTCGGAATGTAAGGACAAGCCTCATCTTCATCTGGAAATAAAGTATGATAAGTCATTTTTTGATCCGGCGCTTATATTGAAAAATATGAAATCATAATAAAGGCAGCACCGCACAAAACTCGCTCGATAACCGTCAGATTAACGACGCTCGTTTTGCACGATCTGACGAAATAATTGGCGGCGCATCTGCGGTGCTGCATAAAACAAGCAGGAAACGGTTTTGCCGCTCCTGCTTATTTTTCAGTATTCATTCAGAAAATCCTGACATTGATAACTTAAAATTAAAAAATAAATAATATAATAAAGCAAAAAATCCCGACATTTTCGTGTCAGGATTTTCGCTTTGGTGACCCGGACGGGAATCGAACCCGTGTTACCGCCGTGAAAGGGCGGTGTCTTAACCGCTTGACCACCGGGCCATATTAATGAACAGTGCAGAACACTGTTCATTTGTGGTAGCGGTAGTGGGATTCGAACCTACGACACTCCGGGTATGAACCGAATGCTCTAGCCAACTGAGCTATACCGCCATATGAGATTGTGTAACAATCAGCTTTATCATTATATTACAGATACCGCAGTTTGTCAAGCTTTTTTTTATCTGAGAAACGTCTTTTTATATACTATCTGTAATATATATTAATAATATACTGATTGAAATGGTTTGTGATGCAAGAAAAAAATTTGTACAGTTTGTAAAAACAGGTCAGTTATTGTTCCTGAAAAGAATTCCACAGTTTTCAACATTGAAAAGTTGAAAGTGTTGAAAACTTATTCACAGTCAGGTTTAAAACAATATATTGATAAAAAAGAAAAAACACCTGTTTTGACACAATATCTTGTATAATTACAAATTGCAAGCCATAATTGCCTGTAATATCCTGTAAAAAAATTACAAAACGTAATAATTAATTAACACATTCAACATTTTGATGTTGAAAACTTTCCCGTTCTCAACCTTTACTATTTGTAAAATATTCCTCTTTCAGTATGGAAAGCCGGTCGATATCATAATACGTTCCGTTTTTCAGCATTTCACTTCGCATAGTTCCCTCGAATCTCATGCCAAGCTTTTCCATTACTCTTCTTGAGGCGGGGTTTGAACTCATGCACAAGCCGGTTATCTTGAACATTCCAAGTGTTTCAAAGCCGAATTGCAGCATTTTAGCCGCAGCCTCCGTTGCATAGCCCATGCTCCAGAGGTTCTTATCAATATAATATGATATTTCCGCGTGATTATGCAGGCTGCTGACATTTATCAGCCCGACATTTCCTATATATGTATCGCTGTCCCTGATAAATACCGCAAATTCATATGCCTGCCTTGTGCGGATATTGTTTTTTATAAAGCGGAACCATTTCTTTGCATATTTTTTTGTATAGGGCACAGGGATACCATAGGTGGTGGGTTGTATCTCCGGCTGGGATGTGACGTCTATAAAATCGTCGATATCGCTTTTTTTGTAGCTTCTTATCAGAAGGCGCTCCGTTTCAAATATAAAATTCTCCATAGTTTATTAAATTACGGCAACACCGCCGGGAGACAGCCTTGCGGCTTAGCACCACATCTGCTGCGCCCGAAGGAAGTGCCCTTGGGGTACTCTTTTTC
>CADCGS010000076.1 GCA_902801055.1 uncultured Ruminococcus sp.
CGCGCCGGTCGCTCCACTCCGTTCCGCTCTGCACTCAAACCGAACATTCACAACTCGCGGTCTTTACTTTTTTGACAGGTGCGGCGGCGGTCTGTTCCCCGTGGCTTTAGTTCCGATCGCGGCTAAAAAAACTTCCTTGCGAGTGCAGAGTGAGCGGAGCGAACGATTACGCGAATTGCACGAAGTGCAAGGGTCCAGGGAGCTTGCTCCCTGGCGAGGTCCGGGCGAGCAGCCCGGGCAGGTCTGGGCGGCAGCCCAGCAGGGCACGCCGGTCGCGGCGAGCGCGGCAGAAGAAACAAGTACCATCACATGGAGTAGTTTTCCCGGCAATGGTGGAATGTCGTCAGGTGGAGTTACCCTTACTACGACACAAGATAATACCCGTACGGGCGATTGTTTCTATGAGGGAAGAGGCGCCGCCACCTTTACGGCACCCGAAGGATCGGTATTCACCAAGATTGAACTCAAGAATTCTGATTATGTCAATTCCCTTAATCTCCCCGGTGCCACAGTTGCGCAAAGCGGAAGTTATTATGATGAATGGGAGGAAGAATGGCATACTTTATATACAGTTACATGGACAGGTGAATCATCGGAAGTAACTTTCTCAGGTGCTGTTTACGCCATTCAGTCCATCGTGTTTACACTTAAGAGCAGCGCTTCCCCCACCTACACCGTAACATGGAAAAACTGGGACGGCTCTGTTCTTGAAACAGATGAGGACGTTGCAGAGGGCGCAACCCCCGAATACAACGGCAACGAACCCACCAAGCCCGACAGCAACAGCAACACCTATACCTTCGCCCGCTGGACGCCCGAGGTTTCCGCAGTAACAGGCGATACCGAATACACGGCAACCTTTACTGAGGCAAGCTACTACATAATCGGCACAATGACCAACTGGCAGGTAAATGCCGCATACAAGCTCACAAAGAACGATGCGTCAGAAGTAAATGAATATTCATATTCAGGTCTTGAGCTTACCACAAGCTCCCAGTTCAAGGTGGTTTCCGCCGCGACCGCGGACGGCGGCTTACTGAAATGGTTCCCCTATTCCAGCGATATTTACGGCGCTAACGACGAGATAACAGATGACGCCAAGTATACCGTATACTTCCGTCCCGATTACACCGGCGGCGATGACTGGTTCTGCAATGCTATCTATGTTGCAATGGACGTTCCCGAGGAAAGTCAGGCAGTTATCTCGATGATCGAGGCACTTCCCGCGGCACAGAACGTAACGACAGCAGCCGCACAGGATATCGCAGCCGCAAGAGCAGCTTATGCAGCTCTTACCGACGATCAGAAAGCATTTGTTGACGCAAATACCCTTGCTAAGCTTGAAGCAGCAGAGGCAGCACTTGCTGATCTGAATGCAGCAAATGCAGTTGCAGAGATGATCAATGCACTCCCCGCAAACGTCACAACAGCAGACGCACAGGATATCGCAGACGCAAGAGCAGCTTATGCAGCTCTTACCGACGATCAGAAAGCGCTTGTTGATGCAAATACCCTTGCTAAGCTTGAAGCAGCAGAGGCAGCACTTGAAGCAGCAACAAGAACCTACACAAAGTACGATGCAAACGATGCTACCTGCTCCGCAGAAGGCAATATCGAGTATTATGTAGGATCAGACGGTAAATTCTATACCGATGATCAGGGCACACCTCTTGCAGACCTGAACAATGACGGCGTAGTTGATATCAACGATACCGTTATCGCCACATTACCGCACGAATACGTTGAGACTATCGTACAGCCCAAGGGCGGCGAACAGGGTTATCTCCTGCACACCTGCTCCGTTTGCCAGCACAGCTACAAGGACAACTTCTTTGACACCGCGCTCAAGAATAAGTCCTATATCGAGACCAAAGCACAGGTCGGCGAGACTGTATACCTCTACGGCGATGCAGAGGGCGGCGTAGCCGGTTACACCTATGCATTCATGTACAGAAAGATCACAACCGAAACCTGGACAAAGATCGGTAAGAAATACGGCACAGCCACCAGCGCGAAATTCACCCCCGGCAAGGCTACCGTATATGAAGTAATGATCAACGTCAAGGACAGCATCGGCAAGGTCAAATCCAAGACCTTCACGATCGACCTGAGAACAGAGCTTACCAACGAGACCACGGTCAATGCTGAGACTATCACCCTCGGCGAAAAGATCGTTCTCAAGGGCGCAGCAAGCGGCGGTACAGTAACCCCGACAAACGGTTACAAGTATGCATTCTATTACAAGAAGTCCAGGAATACGGACTGGATCGAAATTAAGCCCGCATACACCACCAAGAGCGCATCCGTCAAACCCAAGACAGCACAGAGCTACGACGTCAAGTCGGTAGTAATGGATAACGACGGCAACACAGCAGAGGTCATCTACACAGTAAATGTTGTAAAAGCAGCCGGATAAATAACATTTTCCCTGTGAGCGAAAACTCACGGGGATATTTTTTTGCCCGGGGGCGATCATTATTGAACGTGAACGTAAGGCGTTCTCCCGGCGGTGTTGCCTTAACTTTGATATGATACTTGATCGTCCTCATCTGATCCTGTTGAAATTCACGCTCATATCTCATATCATACCTTCCTCATCAATAACACTGCTGCTTTCAAATTCCGCTATGTCATATTTAGCCGCATATTTCTTACGGTACTTGCCTCTCTCATCGTCCCCTGACAGCCACCAGTCTATCTGCTCCTTTATGTTCTTTCTGTACCTTTGTTTGCCGGGATTAATGCATAAAAAATTTCGCAGCTGATTCAAGGATAATTCAATTATCATATTGGGATAGGTGTGTGTGTTTGTGTCGAAAAGCTCCTTGTCAACAATGAAGCTCCCGTTTCTGCATGGAAGCTTCCTTACACACACTTTACTTTACTTTACTTTTCTTTACTTTACTTTGTTGCATAGATGCTGCATTTATCGGTATTTCTGTAACATTTATCGCTTTTTCTGCAACAGAAATATTCTTATAGGTTCACTTTTTCAAGCCGCCTGAGAACCGTTATTTTCAAGCAGCCGGTATTTTTCTTTATTCACCTTGCTCCTCACAGTCACTTCGGAGTAGTGTCGCTGGATTCCGGCAGAGGTGATAACAGACCGCGACAAGAGGGCATGATCGAACAGCCCTATATCCGCGCAATACTGAATCACTTGCTGCACAAGGGTTTTGTTTTTTTATCCACCTGTTCCCGATCAGCCGGATGATCTGAGATGCCGGCTTTTCTAAAGGAACCTCCAGATAATAGCGTTTTTGTATACCTTCGAGATAACGATATCATGGATCAAAGTCCCGAGCGAACCGTATTCGTTCATCAGATCCATGATCTTGGGCAATGTCGCCGGGAGAACGCCTTACGGCTTAACACCACATCTGCTTGCCCTTGAAATCGTTCCGGAAATCAACATACTTCTGAAAGTAATCAAGGGCAATGCTGCCGGGAGACCGCCTTACGGCTTAACACCACATCTGCTGCGCCCGAAGGAAGTGCCCTTGGGGTATTCTTTTTCCCTCATTCCGCACAATACTCGCTTGATAACCGACAGGGCATTGGCTCGTTTTGCACATTCTGACGAAAAAAATTAGCGGCGCATCTGCGGCACTATCTTTGTGCGTTGTTGCTTTAGCAAAGCTGCGCCTGCTAATTAAGTATAGACCGCGAGTTACAAATCTTCCTTACGAGTGCAGAGCGGAACGAAGTGGAGCGACCCCCGCGAATTGCCCAGTGCGGGCACGCACCGCGAACTGACACCGGCGGC
Organism: uncultured Ruminococcus sp.; assembly: GCA_902801055.1. GTDB lineage: Bacteria > Bacillota > Clostridia > Oscillospirales > Acutalibacteraceae > UBA1213. Next base: position 3,767 of record CADCGS010000076.1, read on the forward strand.
ACACCGGCGCGAATTGCCCAGTGCGGGCGCCCGTAGGAAGTACCCTTGGGGTGCACGCACCGGCGGCACGCCGGAGCGAATTGACACCGGCGGCACGCCGGCGGAGCGTAGCGGAGTGTGACAACAATTCCACATTCCACTTTTCACATTCCGCATTTAGCAAAACCGCACCTGTCAATAAAGTAAAGACCGCGAGTAGTGAATGTTCGGTATGAGTGCAGAGCGGAGCGAAGCGCAGCGACCCCCGCGAATTGCCCAGTGCGGGCACGCACCACATCTTTGTGCGGTATTGCCCTAAAAAAACATCTATAATAACAAAATCAGCCCGCCATTGTGTGCGGGCTGGTTTTTTGTGCTTTTTTAACGGAACACATTCATATGTCGGCGGAAAAATTTTCAGAACAATTCGGGTGACAACAGATAAGAAATATCTTCATTATCATTTAGTCACCGTGACCTTGCAGCTTGATTCCTTTCCGTTGTAGGTGCGGACGGTAATGTATGCCGTGCCGGGCTTCATAGCCTTGAAGCTTCCTTTCCAGCTGGTTTTTATCATCTTGACAACAGAGCTGTTGCTTGTGCGGTATATCCTGGTCGAGCAGGCTGAATCCGCCGGAATGGTGCTGCCGAGTTCTGCTGTCTGACCAACCTTCAGTGTGAGTGTCTTTTTGCTTATGGCAACAGAACCGGGAGCTTCCTTTACAGTCACCTTACAGGTGCTTTCCTTGCCGTTATAGCTGCGTACAGTAATATATGCAACGCCGGGCTTTACGCCTGTAAATTCACACTGCCATTCTGTGCGGGTCATTTTGATCACAGAGCTGTTGCTTGACCGGTATATACGCTTTGCGGATGCAGCGCCTTCATTTACGCCTGAGCCTAATGTATATTTTTCCCCCTTGCCGATGGAGAGTATACCCTTTGCAATGGTTATTTTTGACGGAGCATTTTTTACGGTTATCCTGCATGAGACTTCCTTGCCGTTATTGGATCTTGCGGTGATCCAGGCAGTGCCGTTTCCTTTTGCCTTGACATTACCGGTTTTGTCTACTGTAAGAATTTTCGGGTCTGATGAACGCCATGCAATAGTCTTGTTTGTTGCATTGGACGGTGCAGCCGCCGCCCAAAGCTTATATTCCTCGCCCTTTCCGAGCGTCATAGCCGTCTTGCTTATTTTGATAGACTGCACAGCTATTTCAATATCCTTGACTGTGATCTTGCATACTGCGGTCTTGCCGTTCTTGGTTTTAGCGGTAATGACTGCATTTCCCGGTCTGATCGCTTTGACCTTTCCCGCTGATACTGATGCGATCCTGCTGTCGGAGCTTGTCCATACTACTGTCTTGTCGGCAGCGTAGGAGGGGGTGACTTCCGCACTCAGGGTAAGCGTTTCACCCTTTACGAGAGTACATGATGTTTTATTGAGGGTTATTTTCTGAACCTGGTCGTTAGGAATGAAAACAAAGCCGTTATTTTTTGCATAGCTTTCTGATGCCGTACCGGTATTGCTTATAATTGTAAAGTCCCTGACCTTTTTATCGGATCTTGCATTATTATCGTAATAGTAGCCCAGAGCCATATATCCTATGTATTTTATCCCGTTGGGTATCTTTATTGATAGAAGGTTGCTGCAGCGATAGAAGGCTTGTTTTTCTATAAAATCTATACCGGTCGAAAGGGTGACGGATCTGAGAGATGTACAGTTCATGAAAGCCGCCGTACCGATAGTTTTTACATTTGAAGGGATAATGACCTCGCTGATTTTTTTATTCCCTGCAAAAGCAGATGCATCTATCGCCGTTACAGGCAGACCGTCTACAGCATTTGGTACCGATACCTTTGCATCAGAGCCTGAATAGGCTTTAAGGGAAAGCGAATTGTTATTAACTGAAAACAGGAAATTATTGTATTTTTTAATGTTGCTGTCCTTCTCAGAAATATTCTCTCCGTTCAAGCTCCCGGACGAAGCCGCAGAGCTCTGACCGTCCTCAGCCGAAGCTGCTGCACCCAGCGAGGGAGCAGTTCCCATTGCTGCGACAATTACCGAACATAGTGCGGCACAAACAAATTTTTTTAAAGCATTATATCGCTTTATCATATCCGCTGCCTCCAAAAAATTAATATATAGTCATTTTTTTGACAATTTATGACACGCTTGTAATAATGTTATCACAATATTGAAATGATGTCAACACTGATATATTAATAATCAAAAAACAGCTTTGTTTTTTATACAATATTACCAATAATATGTTATATCAATTAGCGGATAATATGAGAAACGATCCTATCTGACGGAATATGATTGTCTGAAAAAAATATGCTAAGGCAGCACCGCACGCCGGTGTGCCGTCTCTGCTGGGCTGCCGGGTCCTGCCTGCCGACCGAGCCGGCAGGCGAGATGAGCCTTTAGTGAGCGATCCCTCAGCAAGGGCGGTTCATACTTTAGCTCCGACAAGCTCAGGTGTGAAGGACTCGGTGAAATCAGTTCCGATAATTCTTTCAGATGCCTCCGGTGAATAACGGAACCTGTCAATATGGTCTCCCTCAAAGAAATATTCCGGTTCGGAGGGTCTGTATTCATAATCAAAGGTATCTATTATAATCAGCTTTATTTTCATTCTCGATGGTATGATATTTTTGATATAAACACTTGCCTGCTGTCCTGCACGTATGTTTTCCTTCATTTCGGCAAGTCCGGCAAGGTTCGGAGCAAGCTCTACAAAAGCCCCGTATTCCTCTACTGATCGTATTATGCCCGCAACGGTTTCTCCGATCTGGAAACGGCTGACGTTTTCCTCCCATGTCCCGAGCAGCTCCTTCTGGGACAGACTTATCCTTCCGCCTTCCATTGATTTGACTACTGCCCTTATCTCCATTCCCACAGTAAAACGCTCGCGGGGATGGTCGATACGTGAGACGGAAATTGAGTCGATCGGCAGAAGAGAAACAATACCACAGCCTATATCGGCAAAAGCTCCGAAGGAATCAAGGTGTGTAATTTTAGCATCAATAACATCACCCGGGATAAGGCTGCGGACATATTCATTAAGACACCTTTCCTGTGCAAGTCTGCGTGAAAGAATCGCTATGGTTCTGCCTGCTTCATTCTTACGGAAGTCTGTGATAACAAAACACACCGGTCTGTTTACACGTGATATTACGGCTATATCACGAACATTTCCTTCTCTGATACCTATAGCGCCCTCATCACGCGGTATGACCCCCTTGATGCAGCCGAGATCAACGATAAGGTTATGCGCCGGGTCACATACAGCTGCTCTTGCTTCGAGTATCCTGCCCTCGTGGTATGCTTCTGTCAATGCGGAAAGAGACTGTAATGCCGTCAGGTTCTCCGCTGTGGTCATAAGTTTGCCTTCAGGATAATATCCTGCCATTTTGCTTCATTCCTTTCTTGATGCTTAGCATCGTTTGGCTTTCTCAACATATATATGAATCGTTTCGCCCTGATATGATGGTTTTTTCAGGGCGATACCGCACAAAGATAGTGCCTCCGGTGCGTGCACCCCAAGGGTACTTCCTACGGGCGCCCGCACTGGGCAATTCGCGGGGGTCGCTGCGCTTCGCTCCGCTCTGCACTCATACCGAACTTTTTTTACTCGCGGTCTTTACTTTATTGACAGGCAGACGGCGTTCTGTTCCCCGTGGCTTTAACTCCGGGCGCGGGTTACAAAGTTTCCTTACGAGTGCAGAGTGAGCGTAGCGAACGATTACGCGAACTGACACCGGCGGCACGCCGGCGCGGTCTATACTTTGTTGACAGGTGCGGCTTTGACAGTGATGTACTGTAAGTATATCCCATACGTGACTATCATTTCAGGCACGCCGGCGCGGTCGTTACTTTGTTGACAGGCAGACGGAAAGATCGTATACAATAAATAACGATCGCGGCTTATTAAGTTTTCTTATGAGTGCAGAGTGAGCGGAGCGAACGATTACGCGAA
>CADCGS010000077.1 GCA_902801055.1 uncultured Ruminococcus sp.
CTCATCATCAGTATCTTCATCTATCGGGATCTCTTTGCCCTCCATTGCACAGATAAACTGCTCACTGCTCATTTTCTCATGCTCGAAAAGGAACTGTGCAACTCTGTGAAGCTCAGGCATATGTTCTTTGAGAATATTTTCCGTTTTATCGTAACCATCGGTAATATATTCCTTGATCTCAGCATCGATCTTTGACGCGGTCTCTTCGGAATAGGTCTTGTTATGACCGAATTCCTTGCCGAGGAATACCTCGCCGTCGCTTGAACCATAGGTTATCGGACCGAGCTTTTCGCTCATACCGTATTTTGTGACCATTGAGAATACAAGGTTTGTAGCTCTTTCGATATCATTTGAAGCACCGGTAGAAATATCGCCGAGTATAAGCGCCTCAGCAACACGGCCGCCGAGAAGTACAACGATCTCTTCAAGCATTTCATTGCGCGAACGGTAGCTTCTGTCCTCTGACGGGAGCGACATTGTAAAGCCGCCTGCCATACCTCTCGGTATGATCGAGATCTGATGGACAGGATCCTGTGAGGGACAGCAATAAGTCGCGATGGCATGACCTGCCTCATGATATGCGGTAAGCTTCTTTTCCTTATCGGACATTACCCTTGACTTCTTTTCTGTACCCACAACGACCTTGATCGTAGCCTCCTCGACCTCAGTCATTGTTATTGCCTTAAGGTCTCTGCGCGCTGCAAGCAGAGCTGCTTCGTTCAGAAGGTTTTCAAGATCTGCGCCTGTAAAGCCGGCTGTGGATTTAGCGATCGTTCTGAGGTTTACATCAGGAGCAAGAGGCTTTCCCTTTGCATGAACCTTGAGGATCTCCTCTCTGCCCTTGATATCGGGACGGCCGACAATTACCTGTCTGTCAAAACGGCCCGGACGCATAAGTGCAGGATCGAGAATATCCGGGCGGTTCGTTGCGGCTATCATGATAACACCTTCATTTGCACCAAAGCCGTCCATTTCAACGAGGAGCTGGTTAAGCGTCTGCTCACGCTCGTCATGTCCGCCGCCGAGGCCTGCACCTCTCTGACGGCCAACTGCATCGATCTCATCTATGAAAATGATACAGGGCGAGCTTTTATGAGCCTGTTCAAAAAGGTCTCTTACACGGGACGCACCCACACCTACGAACATTTCTACAAAATCAGAGCCTGATATTGAGAAGAACTGTACTCCGGCTTCACCGGCAACAGCTCTGGCAAGGAGTGTCTTACCGGTACCGGGAGGACCTACAAGAAGAACACCCTTGGGTATTCTGGCGCCAAGCTCATTATATTTCTTGGGATCCTTCAGGAATTCAACTATCTCGCGAAGCTCTTCCTTTTCTTCATCTGCACCGGCAACATCTGCGAATGTGGTCTTGCGCTTTTCATCGCTGACGCTTTTTATCTTTGCCTTGCCGAATGAAAGCGAACGGCCGGCATCACCCATGCCGTTTGAAAGCTTGCGCATGAAGTAAAGCCACACAACAATGAACAGAACGATAAGGATTATATTCGGCAGGATATTGAACCAGAACGAATTATCCGTTGCGGGCTTCCATGTGAATTTCATGGGGTTATCTTTGTTATTATTGTTATAACTCTCGACATAAGGATTTATCGATTCCAGAAACAGTCCTACACTTGCAACCGAGGTATTGACCTTTTCACCGTTATTTTTTACGATCTCGAGGCTTCCGGAACCGAAATCAAGGGTATATTCCTTGACCTGATTATCCTTGAACATATAGATGATCTCTGAGGTCGCCTTGTCCTCCTTCGGCTGCATCGCGAAAAACATAGAGATCACAATTATAAGAATGATCGGAATACCAAGATAGATTATCAGGTTGCGTACGGTTTTCTTATTATCCAATTGATTGACACTCCTTTATTTTTTAGAGTATATTTCTTGTTTGAGAATACCGACATAAGGCAGGTTCCGGAATTTCTCGTTATAATCAAGTCCATAGCCCACAATGAAATTATCCTCTATGGTCACACCCTTATAATCAGCACTGATATCGCAGCATCTGCGTGCAGGCTTATCAAAAAGAGCGCATATACGGACGGATTTCGGAGAAAGACTTTCCATATGTGCCTTTATGTATGAAAGCGTTCGTCCCGTATCAAGTATATCCTCAACGATCAGAACGTGTTTTCCGCTGATATCGGATTTAACAGGCTCGCCGAGCTTTACCTTTCCGCTGGAAACCGTAGAGCTTCCGTAGCTTGAGGCTGAAAGAAATTCAAGCTCGCAGTCGCAATCGATATTGCGTACAAGATCCGAAAAAAACATTATGCTTCCCTTAAGTATACAAACCAGAACAAGCTGTTTACCGGCATAATCATCATTTATCTGCTTTGCAACAGATCTTACTGTTTCACTGAGCTGTTCCTCAGAAAACAATATCTTTTCGATATCCTTATGCATTGTGCGTTTCCTCCGTTTTATCTGTTTCTATCAGCATGACTCTTTTTGTATTTCCTGTTACATTATATCCGTCAGCAGCGCCGATACCCTCTATCCAGAGAATATCACTGCCGGATGCAAGGAGAACCCTGCTTTCCCTTTCCTCTGCCGGAAGCTTCATTTCACAGAAAAACTTTTTCAGAGTCTTGCCTATTCCCCGTCCAACGGGACGAAAACGATCGCCGCTTTTGCGGCATCTGAAAAGAACCGACAAAGATATTGTATCATAATCCAGTGAATTATGAAATAAAAATTTATTATTTTTTTTACGGTTGTTGAATTCGTCTATATTAATTATAGAAATACTGAGTTTTTTATCGTTTATCACTATGAAATTCTGTCCGGAATACCTGATTTCTTCATCATAGCTTCTGTCCGACTTTTTTATTATTCTCAGATATCCCTGATTTGAAACTGCAAAAATTTTACTTTTTAATTCCACACTGCCGCCTTCCCGGCATATTTTTCTTATCAGTGACAAGTGAACAGCCTCCGGGGTGACGTCAAATGAATCGCAAAGTGATGAAATTGCGTATGCAAAAACCGTTTCATCACATTTGTAAAGTATATTCGCTTTATAGCCATTATCGGTATGAGCATTACTGAGAAGTTCTTTCGCTTTACACCTGAGATAATTGTCGGTCGAACGCATTATTGATGAGGTTCTCGCAGCCGCCTGTTCAAATGCCGGATTGATCTGGCGAAGGACGGGAATAATATCGTGTCTGATTTTGTTTCTGGTATATTCGTGTGTAAGGTTGGTACTGTCCGTAACGAAGGATATTTTATTCCTGCGGCAGTAGTCTTCTATTTCCTCCCTTGTGGAGGTTATCAGCGGACGTATGATATTATCCCTCACCGGAGGTATTCCGCAAAGACCTTTGACGCCGCTGCCTCGTGCGAGATTAAAAAGTATGGTTTCCGCGTTATCTGATGCGGTATGAGCAGTAGCTATTTTAGCATTATATTTTTCTGCTGTTTTTTTAAAGAAATCATAGCGAACATCACGCCCGCATTGTTCAGTTCCCTGATGCAGATCCGCAGCAAGGGCTTTTATATCTTTACGGAGGACGCAGAATTCGACATTCAGCTTTTCACAGAATTGTTTTGCAAATTCCTCATCTCTGTCAGCTTCATTTCCGCGCAGCATATGGTTTACATGACAGGCGATAAGCCGGAGCTTTTTTGATTCCCGCAAAGATACGAGAAAATGGAGCAGTGCGCAAGAATCAGCCCCGCCGGACAGACCTGTTACAATGCAGTCTCCGGCAGATATCATATTGAATTCTTCTATTACCGATACAGCTTTATTCTCCACGGCTTAACTCCTGTGACGTAAATCTCATAAATTCTCCCTGCCAATGCAGCGGAACGGAGCGGGTCTCTCCGTGTCTGTTTTTAGCAACGATACACTGACCGCTGTTCATATCAACATCCTCCGGATTTTTATTACCCGCCTTGGTACTCTGGTAATAACCCTCGCGGTACAGGAATAAAACGATATCAGCATCCTGTTCGATAGAACCTGAATCACGAAGGTCTGAAAGCTGAGGTTCATGTTCTGCGCGCTGTTCGCTTGCACGGGAAAGCTGAGACAGGGTTATGACCGGAACATTGAATTCCTTTGCCATTATTTTAAGGTTTCTGGTTATCTCTGATATCTCCTGAACGCGGTTATCAATACGGCGCGAGGATTTCATAAGCTGGAGATAATCTATTATTATAAGGTCAACGCCTCTTAATCTGCGAACCTTTGCTTTCATTTCAGGTATAGTAATACCGGGAGTATCATCAAGATAAAGCTCAGTACGGCTGAGTATTTCACCTGCCTCTATAAGGCGGACCCATTCCTCGTCATTAAGCTTTCCGGTACGCAGCTTTGTTCCGGTGACAAGACCCTCGGTTGACAGCAAACGTGAAGCGAGCTGTTCCTTTGACATTTCGAGCGAGAAAAACGCTATTTTCTTTTTTGCCTTAACGGCAACATATCTGGCAATATTCAGTGCAAAGCTTGTTTTTCCCATACCTGGACGAGCAGCGAGCAAGATAAGGTCAGAACGGTTAAGGCCTGTTATTGTATTGTCGAGTGCGGAAATACCTGTAGGCAAAGCCCGGTACTGTTCGCTTTCAGGAGAATTAAGAAGGTCAAGACGGTCAAATGTTTCATAAATTACGGAATTGATCCTCTCCAGACCCTTGACGCTTTTTTCATCACGCAGGTCAAAAATACGCTGTTCAGCGGAATCAATTATTCCGGAAACATTATCTCCGGCGGATGACGCATCCTCGATTATCTCCCTTGAAGATAAGATCAGGCTGCGAAGAAGATATTTTTCCTTGACGATATTACAATAATCTGCTGCCCTGGAAATAGAAGGAACGATATCCGCTATCTGCAAAAGGTAGCTTTTAACATTTCCCTCTTCAAAATCTTTTTCGTTTCTCAGCTGTTCAAGTATTGTTATGAAATCGACCGGTTTATTGACAGTGAAAAGGTCAATCATTGCTCTGTATATCGCTTTATGATTGTATAGATAAAAGTATTCAGGCTCCGGGAGCATCTCCATAACCAGCGGCAGACACTCGCTGTCAAGCAGCACACACCCAAGCACAGATTGTTCTGCTTCCGTACTAAAAGGCATATTAAACCCGTCAACTGATACTGACGGCATATTATCACTCATTTTACTCTTCCTTTCTGCCGGGCTCTGCCCGGATCCGCCGGGGCTCTGCCCGGACCCGCCGGGGCTCTGCCCGGACCCGCCGGGGCTCTGCCCGGACCCGCCGGGGCTCTGCCCGGACCTGCCGGGCTCTGCCCGGACCCGCCGGGGCTGCTCGCCCCGGACCCCCAGGCAGGGGGCTCGAGCCCCCTGCACCCGCAATCGGCGTTCCGCCGGAGGAACCGTTACAAGTTGATGCTATGGCGGGTCTGTGGACATGGAGAAACGCCCTGTGTAAGAGGGCGTCTTTTTATTATTTTGCTTCTTCTTCTGTTACCATTACTTTGACTTTTGCTGAAATGCCAGTGTAAAGCTTGACCTCACAATTATATGTTCCGAAGGATTTGATATCTGTATCAAGAACTACCTTTCTCTTGTCAACATCAATTCCGAACTGACGTTTCAGCTCGGCTGCTATTTCCTTGCTCGTTACAGAACCGAAAAGCCTTCCGCCTTTTCCGGCTTTTCCGGTCATAGTGATAGTCTTGCCCTCTATCCTTGCAGCATTATCCTTAGCCTGCTGAGTAGCTACCTCTATTTTATACTGCTTTGACTGCTCAGCGTTCTTTAATTCATTCAGAGCTTTTGCATCCGCTTCCGTTGCAAGCTTATGCGGAAAAAGATAGTTCCTTGCATATCCGTCGGATACATTTACAAGCTCTCCCTTTTTGCCTGTGCCCTTTACATCCTGTAAAAGTATTACTTTCATTGTTGTTTCATCCCTTCTGAATTTATGCCGATTATCGGATTTTTATAAAAAGATTTGATTTCAGCAAGCTTCAGGCTTACTGTTACAACGATGGCGTTACCGTTTCGGCTTTTTTATTAATCTCCAGCTCATTTATGATGGACAGGAGACGTTCTCTTGCCTCAGCTATGCTTATATCCTGGAGCTGACACGCAGCCATTGTCTGATGTCCGCCGCCGCCGAGTGCTTCCATTATAACCTGAACATTCAGGTCGCCAAGTGACCTTGCTGATATATTTACCGTCTTGTCAGTCTTATACATTACAAACGACGCCTTGACATTTTCTATTCCGAGCAGCTCATCAGCTGCCTGTGCCGAAGCTATGCGGATATCAGGAGTGCTGTTGTCCGCGCAGGCTATCGCACAATAATTGAATATTTCCGCCTCGCTGACAAGCTTATATTTTACCTTATAGGTATCTATCGAATTCGAGAACAGACGCTTGACCTCGACAGTATCAGCTCCCTTGCTTTTCAGGAAGGCTGCCGCTTCAAAGGTGCGGACACCGGTACGAAGAACAAAATTCTTTGTATCAAGCATTATACCTGAGAGAAGTGCCTCGCTTTCGAGTCTGCTGAGAGAATAATCACCCAGATATTGTATCAGTTCCGCTGTCATTTCACACGCTGATGATGCATAAGGTTCATGATAGAACACAACTGCATTATCTATATGATTTACCATCATCCTGTGATGGTCGATAACGACCACGCTTTTGCATCTGTCGTATACCTCGCTTGATTCAAGGAAATTCGGAGAATGAGTATCTACGATGATTAAAAGCGTATGGTCATCTATTATATCAAGCACCTCGTTAGGTGTCTTGAAAATACTGCTGAAGCCTGCCTTTTCAAAGCTTGTAACAAGCGGCTTTGCAAGTGTCTGCTGTCTGTCGATACAGATATAAGCATTTCTGTGCAGACCCTTGACCATTGCGCTCCACATACCGATACAAGCACCCACGCTGTCAAGATCAGAATATCTATGACCCATAATGACAACATTGCTGCAATTGTTGACATGATTTGTCAGAGTAGCAGCAATTACTCTGGTACGTACCTTGTCACGTTTCTCTATGCCCTTTGACAGACCTCCGAAGAACTGATAGATCTCGTTTTTCTTAACGGCGACCTGATCGCCTCCGCGTCCCAGAGCCATATCAAGCGCCTGTCTTGCCCATAGCTCACATTCCTTGACTGTACTGCCGCCGCGTCCGACTCCGATAGAAATAGTAGCGTTGATACGGTCGTTTATCTCTATAGAGCGGATCTCCTCGAGCACCTTGAATTTTTCTTCGATAAACTGCTTTATATGCCTTTCCTCAAAAAACACAAGATAGCGTCCGCCTGTCAGCTTCTTATAAAAACCGGTCGTGGTACCGACCCATTTTGCTATGACACGCTCTACAAGGACAAGTATACGGCTTGCTTCTCCTTCCTCCGCCTCACGTTCAAGCTCATCGCGATTGTCAAAAGCTATCAGCGCTATTACCGGACGTGAAAGGATATATTCATCCGAATTGGATTTGTAAGTATTGTCATTGATGAAATAAATAACGGAGCTTTCTCCTGCACGGACGCCGAAGGCTATGAACCATTTGCCGTTCATAAAGGTATCAGTTCCGTTTTCCTCAAATGTCAGGATGCGTTTTACGGGACAGTGGTAGCGGATTTGAACATCCCGGCCCTTCAGGTGGGAGAGGAGCGCCCTGGTCACGTCGGAGGCGTGGTCGGAGACGGGGAAGACCCTGTCGCCGCGCTCTGTTTTGACAGGACAGCCGTTATCTGT
>CADCGS010000078.1 GCA_902801055.1 uncultured Ruminococcus sp.
GAGGGGTGATCCTTGAGAACATTAAGTCTTGTGAAATTATGGTCATCGTCCTCGATCTCAGGGCCTTCAAATATTTCAAAGCCCATTCCGGCGAAAACGTTTATCATTTCATATTTTACGGTAGTCAGCGGGTGCAGACAGCCGACCTTACCGGCATTGGCAGGAACGGTAACATCGATCGTTTCTTTTTCGTAGCGTGCCCTCATAGCAGCCTTTTCGATCTCCGCCTTTTTTTCTTCATACTTTTCCTGTGCCCATGTCTTTACATCATTGACAAACTGACCGTAAGCCTTTTTTTCCTCCTTGGCAACATTTCTGATGCCGCTCATAAGCCCCTGGATAGAGCCCTGCTTGGAAAAATACTTTTTCCAGAAATCAGAAAGATGTCCTTCATTCTGCACACCCTTCAAATCGTTCAGAAAACCTTTTTTCAAATCATCCGCATTAAACATCGTGTCATTCTCCTTATCCTACTAAGAAAATCTGATTTAACAAATGCTATTTTACCACAAACCTCCCCAAAAATCAAGCATATCTCCCTTCTTCTGAGCTGCTGGGGCTTTGCCCCAGGTCTCGCCTGCCGGCTCGGTCGGCGCTTCTCAGCCTGCGGCTGAGAGGTGTCCACCGGACACCCGCGCCCCTCGACCTGCCGCCTTTAAAAAGGCTTGACCTAAACTTTCCGCTTTGTTCCCCGCTACTTTTATTCAGGGCGCGGGGAACAAAGCTTTCTTACGGGTGCAGAGTGAGCGGAGCGAACGATTACGCGAGCTGACACCGGCGGCACGCCGGCGGAGCGAACGATTACGTGAACTGACACCGGCGGCACGCCGGCGCGAATTGAGAGCGCAAGCACTGCGCCGCCGCCGGCACACAAAGAGAAAAAGCTGAACAGACGTTCAGCTTTTTCGTTGACATAATATTCAGAGCTATGATCTTAAACGCTTGCATTGAGCTTGCGTGCCAGAGAAGACTTTCTTCTTGAAGCGGTATTCTTCTTGATGATGCCCTTAGCAGCTGCCTTGTCGATCTTCTTGATCGCAACACGAACAGCCTGCTCCTTATCGGCAGCGTTTGTCTCAATTGCAGCGGCAGCTTTTTTGATGTCTGTTCTCATCGCACTTGTAAAGGACTTGTTGGCAGCAGTCTTAGCAGCAGAAACCTTTACACGCTTCTTCGCTGATTTGATATTCGGCATTCTTACACCCCCTTGCACTTGCAGTTGCGTACAGCTTATGATATCATTATTTCGTGAAAAATGCAAGTGTTTTTTTAAAAATTATTTCAAATCATAAAAATAATATCATAATTACCTGTACTATTGATTTTTTTGTTACAAATCCAGTAGATTTTTAGTTTTCGATGTGATACAATATAGTCTGAATTCATTTAAACGGGAGGTTAGATAATGATAAAAAACCGAACATTACTCAGGCTGAAGAAAAATCTGACTCTTCAGACCTTTCTTTGGGGAGTAGGGCTGTCGTTTCTGATATTTCTGCCGTGGATGATATACAGCGGCGGTTACTTTTTCTTTTACGGAGATTTTAACGTACAGCAGATACCCTTCTATCAGATGATACATGATTCCATCCGCGAGGGCAATATCGGCTGGAGCTATACCACCGACCTCGGCGCGAATATAATCGGCTCCTACAGCTTCTATAATATAGGCAGCCCGTTTTTCTGGCTGACACTGATTTTCCCGAGCAGCGTGGTCCCCTATATGATGGCTCCTCTGCTTATGCTGAAATTCGGCTTTGCAGCAATGGCGGCTTATCTTTTCCTTCGCCGCTATGTCCGTGAACAGCGCTATGCGATGTTCGGAGCTTTGCTCTATGCCTTTTCAGGCTTCGGGATATATAATATTTTCTTCAATCATTTCCACGAGGCTATGATAACCTTCCCGCTCATGCTTGCGGCGATGGATGCCTTCGTTTTCGAGAAACGAAAGGGTCTGCTTGCATTTTCGGTTTTTGCGGCGGCTTTCATCAATTACTATTTCTTCGTCGGACAGGCTGTGTTTATCTTCATATTCTGGCTGATAAGGATGCTGACAGGCAGCTACCGCATGAAGATCACGGAATTCCTCAGAATGGTGCTGGAGATAATCACCGGCTTCCTCTGCGCCGGAGCTATACTTATCCCGTCCATATTCGCAGTTCTCCAGAATTCCAGACTCGATTCCTTCCCCCACGGGTGGGGCGCTCTGGTCTATTCCAGCGAACAAAGATATATGCATATCATATGCTCGCTTTTCTTCCCGCCGGATATGCCGGCTTATGCGAATTTCACGCCGGATTCAAATGCAAAATGGGCAAGCGTTGCCGCCTGGCTGCCGCTGTTCAGCATGGTCGGAGTATTTTCATTCTACAAGCTCAATACGCACAAATGGCTTCGCAAATTCATATGGATACTCTTTATCATGGCAATGGTGCCGGTATTCAACTGCTTGTTCCAGGCATTCAATACAGCATATTACGCCCGCTGGTACTATATGATGACGCTGATGTTCGCAATGGCGACCGTTATTTCTCTCGACCATGAGGAAACGGATTTCAAACCCTCCCTCATTCGCGTCTTTGCCATTACAGCTATTATCACTGTCCTTATCGGGCTTATGCCGGTGGATTCCATCACCGACAAGAATTCCGACCATACCCTCGGTCTTGAAAAATATCCCGACCGCTTCTGGGCTTGGGTCGGCGTTGCCGCAGTGGGACTTGCGGGTCTTGCGATAATCCTCTGTTTCCGCAGAAGACATAAGCTTTTTGTCAGGATAACAGCTATCTCCCTTTCTGTAATGATAGTCGGCTACGGCAACCTGCTTATAGGTACGGGCGTCGTCAATGCAAATTACAGTGCAGATTTTATTGCAGGCTGCGCTATCGGCAACAGAGGCAAATTTGAAAGCAACCTTCCCGACCTGAAAAATGTCCGCTCGGATTTTTACGAGGCTATGGACAATATGGGAATGTTCTGGCAGATACCGACAATACAGGCTTTCCAGAGTATCGTACCCGGCTCGGTAATGGATTATTATAAATCCATCGGAGTGGAGCGCAGCGTCGGTTCCCGTCCCGGGACGGACGTTTACGGCATCAGAAGCTTCCTTTCCGTAAAATATCTTTTCGACTACACGGACGACAGCAAGAAATTTACAAATGTCGTCGATACGACCGAAATGCCCGGCTGGAATAAGATATTGACAAAGAACAATTATGATGTATATGAGAATTCATATTATATCCCCTACGGATTCACCTATGACGAATATATCACCGATACGGAATTCGAGAGCATAACCGAATCGAACCGCCATCTTCTCATGCTGAAAGCGATGGTGCTTACACCGGAGCAGGAGAAAAAGTACAGTGATATCCTCACCCATCACGAGGGCATCTCAAGTTTCAGGTTCAATGAGGACACTTACTTTGAAGACTGCAAGGCCCGCAGTCAGCTTACCTGCACCGATACGAAATTTGAAAATAACCGTATCACCGCCCATTTCACAGCCGGCAAAAAGGACGAGCTTGTATTTTTCAGCATACCCTATGAAGGCGGCTGGAGCGCATCGGTAAACGGTGAGCCTGTCGAGATAGAGAAGGTAAATGTCGGCTTTATGGCTGTGCGTGTACCGGCAGACAAGACCTCCGAAATAGTATTCACATATGAGACGCCCGGTCTGTCATTGGGTATTATTATTTCAGCGTCAGGCGCTGTACTTCTCACCATATACCTTATCTTCTGGAAGGCTCCGAAGCGCCGCCGCAGGGTATATATGAATTTCAATGAGGATGACGTGACCTACGGGCATACCGGTAATCATGTTGAATCCTTCGAGGAATTCGAGATAGATACCGCCGCAGCACCGGTCAGGATACCGGTAGGCGGCAGCTCCGCTGTAACGGAGGAGCTTTCTCCGCCGGAAGAAAAAATCGAAGGTGAAGCTCCTGTCCCGGAGAATATAACGGCTTCTGCTCCTCCCGAAGAACAGGACAGCACAGCAGCCGAATAAAGGCAACACCGGCGGCACGCCGGTGCGGACGCCGAGGAAAATAATTAATTGTCCCCTCACTCCGAGGGGACTTTTTTATGCACCGCAGCGGAAATATCTGTCCCCGGAAAACGAAGCTCCCCTTTTTTTGCTGCACAGCATTTGTCATATTTATCCCCGGGCTGTCATAATCTGTAGTGGTGATGCCCATGAAAAAGCTCTTCCCGTATTTCGGGGGAATAATGATATCAGCCTTCGGCTGGCTGCTGCACTGCAGCCCGGTGCTTTCATGTACGGCGGCATGGAGCCGTATCGTGGGCAGCGTAAACCTCTGTGCATGGGAGCTTTTCAAGCCCTTTGCCATCGCCTATATTTTCTGGATACTTATAGAGCTTTCCTGTCTGAGACCGCGGCTTATGCATTTTGTCTGTGCAAAGCTTACGGGTATGCTTGTGCTTTGCATATCTGTCCTTGCACTTTCCATGCTGCTTTGCAGCTATATGCATTATCCCATGATCCGGCTTGTCATCGCCGCCGCAGCTATCAGCTCCGCACAGCTTGTATCATATCTGCTGTATTCATCATCATTTCCGGTCGAGGCTCTCAGAGTGCCGCTTATTCTTTCTCTCGGCTGCATGGTATTCATGCTTCTGTTCCTGAGCTTTTACCCTCCGCACTGGGGGATATTCTTCGATTTTCACAACGGCGGCTACGGACATACAATAAAGGACAGCACCGTTTCTGCGGCACTGTCCTGTTCTGAAACAGCAGGTCATTTTCTGCATATTATATAATTACCGGGCCGTAATCATCGTCCGGATATTCGGTAGCTTTTATCTTTCCCGTTTTCTCGTCTATCTCTATTATGGAATAGCGCCCTCCGTATCCGATGGAACCGGGATTGAGCACTAACATTCCGCCCTCGACAGTCGTGAGCTGCTTGTGTGTATGTCCGAACAGAACAATATCGCAGCCATTCTGTCTGCCGACATTTATCAGTCTTTCGGTGCTTTGCTTTACGCCGAACATATGCCCGTGGGTAATGAATATCTTCTTCCCGGCAAGATCCAGCACCTGGTAATTCGGCTCGCTGCAGTACCAGTCGCAGTTGCCGCTTACGGCAAAAAATGCCTTGTCCGGGTGATCCATGCGCAGTTTTGCAAGGTCGTTGCAGCCGTCGCCGCAGAACATGACCACCTCCGCACTGCGGTGCTTGCGCATAACGGAGCTCATAGCTGCCATATCTCCGTGGCTGTCGGAAAAAACCAAAAATTTCATATTCATCCTCCTTTGGTAGGTAAGTTACATCAGATAAGGTGGTGATACAGAATGAACGATAAGGATACTGACAGGCTGTTCAGAAAGCTTTCGCCCGAACAGCAGAAAAAGGTCATGGATATTCTTTCGGATAAGAAGCAGACCGAAAAGCTCCTGCAGACCCCGCAGGCTCAGGCATTGCTGAAAAAACTGAGGGGAGAGAAAAACAATGGCTGATCTATCCGATGCATTGCAGTCTATCCTCCGCGACCCGTCAGCAATGGAGCAGATAAAGGAGCTTGGCGGGATGCTCGGGCTTGGCGGCGATAATGCTCAGCCTGAGGAAGCGCCGAAGCAGCCGGACGGGATCTCGTCGCTGCTGTCATCGCTCGGTCAGAAGCAGGACAAGGCGGCGCCCTCTGCGGATATGCTTGGTACGATGATGAGGCTTGCCCCTCTGCTCGGAGCAATGAACGAGGAAAACGACAGCACAAGGCTCCTGTATGCATTGAAGCCTTTTCTGAGCGAAAAGCGGCGCCGGCGGATTGACCAGTCCGTCAGACTGCTCGGAATAATGCGGATCCTGCCGCTTATAAAGGAAAGCGGTATTTTCTGACGGGGGGTATGGGCTTGAAGGACAGTGAATTCGATAAACTAAAGCAGGAGGCAGCGCAGCGCATGAAAGAGATTCATGCCGGGGCAGTGCCCGGAGATGCTCCTGACGAAGCACCGCCCGCAAAGGAGGAAGATCCCCCGGAAGAAAAGCCGAAGGAAAGCCTTTTTGATACCTTTTTCAAGGATAAGGACAAGACTATCATCCTTGCCCTGATACTGCTGCTCATCGGAGAGAAGGACGAAAAGCCGGATTACAGTCTGCTTCTTGCCCTGCTCTATATTCTCATTTAGCCCTGAGCATCCGGTCAATTATGCATTATGCATTATTAATTATGCATTATTAATTATTAATTATACTCTTACCTGTCCGTCGCCTTCGATGATGAATTTCATTGATGTAAGCTCGTTAAGTCCCATAGGGCCTCTTGCATGGAGCTTTTGTGTGGATATGCCTATCTCTGCGCCGAGACCGAACATTCCGCCGTCCGTAAAGCGTGTGGAGGAATTGACGTATACTGCGGCTGCGTCTACTCTTTCGGTAAAGAGACGGGCATTCTTGTAGTTTCCGGTTATGATACATTCGCTGTGGCCGCTGGAATACTTCGCGATATGCTCGACAGCCTGATCGAAGCTGTCAACCACCTTTACTGCAAGGATATAATCGCCGTATTCTGTTTCCCAGTCGCTTTCATCGGCAGGAACAACGCAGTCGCCGAGGATAGCCTTTGTGCGCTCGCAGCCCCTCAGCTCAACATTTTTTTCGTCAAGCTTTGCCTTTATCATAGGCAGGGCTTTTTCTGCTACTGCCTTATGCACGAGGATAGTTTCTATCGCATTGCATACGGAGGGACGGGAGGTCTTTGCATTATAGATTATCTCAGCCGCCATATCAAGATCTGCAAATTCATCTACATAGACATGGCAGTTGCCGGCGCCCGTTTCGATAACGGGAACCTTTGCATTATCGACTACAGCGCGGATAAGACCCTTACCTCCGCGGGGGATAAGAACGTCAAGATATTTTGTAAGACCCATAAGCTCGGTCGATGACTGGCGGGTTGTATCCTCGATAAGCTGGATGCTGTTTCTGTCAAGGCCTGCCTGTTCAACGGCGCCGCGCATTATTTCTGCAATACATTTATTTGAATTGATAGCCTCCTTGCCGCCTCTGAGAATAACGGCGTTGCCGCTTTTCAGGCAAAGCACAGCCGCATCAGCGGTAACATTGGGGCGTGATTCATATATGATACCGATAACGCCCATAGGCACGCGGACCTTGGATATTTTAAGACCATTGGGGCGTACCGAGCCTGAAATGACCGTTCCGATCGGGTCAGGCAGAGCCGCAACCTCCAGCACACCCTGAGCTATACCTTCTATACGCTTCTGGTTGAGCATAAGTCTGTCGAGCAGCGAAGCCGAAAGACCATTTTCCTTTCCTTTGGCAAGGTCGATCTCGTTAGCTGTCATTATTTTATCGGCATTGTCGAGCAGTGCCTGAGCGATAGCTTTCAGAGCATCATTTTTCTTTTCGCCTGCTGTAGCAAGCACTCTGGATGCGATTTTAGCCTTTGCACCCATTTCTTCAATAACTGTCATTTCATAACCTCCGTTTAGATAATAGTATTGCAGCAGCTGATGATAAACAGGGCTGCTGATGTTCAGAATATGTCAGGGCACACCGCACAAATCAAATATAGTACCTGCACCGGCGGCACGCCGGTCGCGGTCTTTACTTATTGACAGGCGCGGCTTTGTTGGCGGGAAACTGCGCTGCGGTTAATGTGGAACTGAATGAGTCAGGACAGGAATTAAACTGTAATGGGAAACTGCGCTTTAGTATAATTATAAATCATACATCTGATGAATGTCAATAAAACCGCAGCCGCACAAAAAAAGATTTATTTATCACTGCTGTGGATCATCATATTGCCGGCGCTGAACGAAAAGTATCAGAGCGTGCCTTCCACTGCGGTAAAGATAGTACCTATTTCCTCGCCCTCAAGGAGCTTATAGATTTTACCCGGGTCGTCGCCTGCCATAACAACAGTATTTATACCTACGCTGGTAGCGGCAGCTGCGGCAGTTATTTTCGTTGACATTCCGCCGGTTCCCCTGTTTGAACCTGAGCCGCCCGCCATTTCGCGGATATGCTCATCTATATGTTCCACGCGGCGTATACGCTTTGCGTCAGGATCCTTGCGCGGGTCAGTTTCATATAGACCGTCGATATCGGTCAGTATGATAAGCAGATCAGCGCCGACGAGGTCTGCAACTATTGCCGAAAGATTATCATTATCGCCGAAATTAGCGCCGATAAGCTCATCAATAGCAACGGTATCATTTTCGTTGACTATCGGGATGATACCCATTTCGAGCAAGGTCTGGAATGTATTCACAACATTCTGCTTTGAATATTCATTCAGCACGATATCCTTTGTCAGCAGTATCTGTGCGACATAGTTATTATATTCTCCGAAAAACTTATCATACAGGAACATAAGCTCACACTGTCCGACAGCGGCGAGAGCCTGTTTATAGCGTGTTTCGGTCGGTCTTTCGGGAAGCTTCAGCTTACCGACGCCGACGCCGATAGCGCCTGATGAAACGAGAATTATCTGTTTTCCGCTATTATGGAGGTCACTCAGCACCTTGCAGAGCTTTTCCATATTTCTTAGATTGACCTTGCCGTTATCATAGGTAAGCGTAGAAGTACCGACCTTTACAACAACTCTTCTTGACTGAAATGTATTCATTTTTCCATTCCCCGTTTTTCTTTTTATCTTGTACCTAAATCATACAACTTTTTATCTCTCCCGTCAAGTCACAATCCCTGCGCAGTGCCTGCGCTCTCAATTCGCGCCGGCGTGCCGCCGGTGTCAGCTCGCGTAATCGTTCGCTCCGCTCACTCTGCACTCATAAGGAAACTTTGTATCCCGCGCTCTTTAATAAAGTCGCAGGGAACAGAACGAAAAGTTTAGGTGAAGCCTTTTTAAATGGCGGAGTGCCGCATCTATATTTCGTTTCGGCTTCAAACGAAACGTACCACAATTATGCATTATTCAGTTTTCAGTATTCATTAACTCATACGTTCCCTTTCACTATACCCTACAAAATGAGAAAAGTTGACCCCGAAAGGTCAACTTCTCAAAAAGATATGAAAAAATATTTTCATTGACAATTATAAGATAGTATCATACAATAGTATTTGCAAGGCGATCGTCCTGCGGCGCGGCAGTCCCCTTTTTAATAACAACAAGGGGGCGAAATTCTTTTTAAAATGCCCCCTGATTTTTTTGCAAAGGGGGTAGATGAATATGATTACATATAGTGAAATAATTCAAACTATCAGTATCATAGTCGCTATCGCTAATTTTATTGTTTTTGCAATAAAATCTAATAGTGATATAAAAAAGAAGTAACCGCTCGTCTCCAGAAAAGAAAGCGATTACTTCGTTAAATCTTCCAGGGGACTGCCGCGATGGACGGTCGCCTTGTCTTTATATTTATTATACCGCTGATACGCTTTTGTGTCAAGCGGTTTTTTGTTGCTTCGATGTCTGTGTTTTCGATGAAGCACCGCCGTATCGGAAGACCTGACAAGGTATCAATATTCAAGCTGCACTTGTCAATAAAGTAACGACCGCGAGTAGTGAATGTTCGGTCTGAGTGCAGAGCGGAGCGAAGCGCAGCGACCCCCGCGAATTGACAGCGGAGGCACTCCGCCG
>CADCGS010000079.1:0-7630 GCA_902801055.1 uncultured Ruminococcus sp.
CCCCACCGACGCCCGCAGGAGCTAAAGCTCCACGACGTCTGTTGACGGCGTCGCTCGCTCCAATCAAGCGAGCTTGTTGGAGCTTTGCTCCTTGTTTAACCGCAAATTATGTCCTCCGGGTGTTGCATTAAAACATTTCTGTTATTTTTGCAAAGTCCTGCATTGTCATTTCCTCTGCGCGGGCATTTTCCTTTATCCCCGCATCCTTCAGCAAAGCGCTCACCTGAGCCTTGGGCATTGATAAGCCCGAGCTGAGAGAATTCGCAAGTGTCTTGCGTCTTTGTGAAAATGCAGCCTTTACCACACGGAAAAACATCCCTTCATCACTGATATCAACGGGCGGACTTTTCAGGATATTCAGCCTTATCACAGCGGAATCCACCTTCGGCGCCGGAAGAAAACTGCCCGCCGAGACCTTGAAAAGAAGTTCAGGCTCGCTGTAATAATGCACCGCCGCGCTGATAGCTCCCGATTCCCTTGTACCGGGTTCGGCACAGATACGCTCGGCCGCCTCCTTCTGCACCATTACCGTAAGTGAATTAACAGGCAGACGTTCCTCAAGAAGGCGCATTATAACAGGTGAGGTTATATAATACGGAAGATTTGCACATATGACGACCTCGCCGCCGCCGAATTCTTCCCTGATAAGCTTTACAAAATCGAGCTTCATCGCATCGGCATTTATTACCTTTACATTATCATACCCGGCAAGTGTTTCCTCCAGAACAGGCAGAAGGCGCTTGTCAAGTTCTACTGCGACGACCTTGTATGCGGTCCTGGCAAGCTCCGCGGTAAGCACACCCGCTCCGGGACCTATCTCTATTGCGCCGGTATTTTCACCGCATCCGCACATCTGCGCCATTTTAGGGCAGACGGAGGGGTTTACAAGAAAATTCTGTCCGAGAGCCTTTGAGAAGGTAAAGCCATGCTTTGAAAGCACCGCTCTGACATATGAAATATCCGTAAGCTTACTCATTTATTCTTCCTTATCTCCTGATTTTTTCTTCTTTACCACGAGGATAACAACAACTATGACTATCACAACAGCAACAAGTATTGCTATCCAGATGAATATGCACAGACCGAGAGGCTGAGGACAGAAGCCGCAAAGTGAGCATTTCTTTTCCTTAGTTTCCGGCTTGGTTTCGTTTTTGACCTCGGGCTGGCTTTCCGTTTTTTCGGAGGATTCCTCAACGCTCGATTCCTTTACGGATTCCTCTTTGACCTCGGGCTTGCTTTCCGTTTTTTCGGAGGATTCCTCAACGCTCGATTCCTTTACGGATTCCTCAGGAGTTTTGCTCATTTCCTGAGATCCGAAGGTAAGAACATCTGAATAATCGGAATACATCTCTCCGATATATTCGCCCTGATATCCGTCATACTGATCTACCCAGTAACGCGCGCGAAGCTCTATCGGGGAATCCTTCTCCAGCACAAGATCGCTGTCCTCACCGTTTTCCTTGTTCTTTTCCTCTAAATAACTGCCGAGGAACAAAAGGGAAATGACATTTTCCCCTGCGGTGACATCTGCGCCAGCCTGCTGTTCTATCCATTTGCCGCCGGGGACTCTTGCCTCCCAGTATACTCTCATAGCGCCGCCGTTTGCCGCCAACTCAGCCTGCCTCTTGCTAAGCTCTTCGGGGACATCGAGGGTGCAGGCGATCTGCGGATAGCCGTTGAATTCCTCGGGATAATATCTCAGTGAGGAAATGACCGGAGGAAGAAGCTCTTCCTTTTTTATCGGCTCGAATTTTGCAGCATCCTTGCCGCTGCCGGCGACCTCCGACCATTCTGAGAATACGGGGGTCCTGTCATCATTCATATCGACCAGAGTAACAGCCCAGCGTGCGCGGACATAAGCCGTATGCTTGGTGAAATCTATTTTCAGCATCTTTTCGTGCGTTTCGGGATCGATCTCCTCAAGGGTATACTGATCCTCCTTTAACTGATCCTTTATTCCGGGGAAGGTATCTGTGCCGTAGAAAGCAGGGTTATCCGCCTTATTTTCTTCCTCGGATTTTGACGGATCGTTCGTGACGTTGATGCCGCGGAATAACCACGCTTCATTTACTGTCTTGGGATAAATGCCGAGTTCAACGATGTCCCACTCACTGAAGCGGGGCTGATAATCCCTGTCATGACCTAATCCTGCCCACTCTGTCTTGCCCTCGTCATTTTTGAAGGACTCGCCGTCCCAGTACTTGGTATAGTGCCAGCCTTTTTCCTGGTCGTCGATCGCCCAGTCTATCTGGAGATTGACATAGACGTCGTTGAGCTTTTTCTCCTTCACAAGCTTTTCCAGTGTCGCATCATGTGTAGTCGGTTCGGATAAATCGCTGAGCCACTTACACATACTGTCGTTCATGGAACAGGCAAAAGACATAGTTGTCGGGGAATCCTGTCCGTTAAGCCACGAAAGCGAAAGCTTTGTCGGAGCCTCAAGCTTGAACGGGAGCTTATCCTCGTTTTCATTTGTTGCCGCTGCGGTCACGGAAAAGCATGAAAGCAGAATGACCGAGCTTACTGCCGCTGAAATGATCTTTTTCATTGTATTGCCTCCTTTATGATGTAATGAACATATTTTTATTTGATTGTATCATATTTTCCGCAATAATTCAACAACAGAAAGCGGATTATTTGCTGCAGGGATAATATAGTTTGTTAAAGATGGTTGACAATATCGGATTAATAGTATATTATATAATATATGGAGTTCTCTGAGACCGTGCAGGCAGCTCGCCGCGCAAATTGGCGCAAAGGAGTTTTTCAGAGGTTTCCGGATGAAAGTTTAAATCGTAATCGGATAGAGGCGCGGTGTTTGCGCGTAGTACGGAGGAGGCTGCCGAAAGCCCGGGAGTCCGTATGAATAGCATTGCCGCCGAAGGGAAAGTGTATGGCATCATATTCCCTGGTCATGTGCCGCAGCGGTATATGACTGTCATCATTTGTACTGTGATGGGGAGCTATCGTTACCTGACGAAATGCTGAAAAAGCCTTATGATAGTAAAATGACGGACCGGTTATGATCGGTCCGTTTTTGTACGGTTTCTTTCATATTATTATGGGTTTCCTGGTTTTTTCAGGAGATCAGATCATCAGAAGGAGAGGAAAATAAAGATGGAAAAGAAATTCAATGTAGGAATAATAGGTGCAACAGGTATGGTAGGTCAGCGTTTTGCTACTCTGCTCGAGAATCATCCTTGGTTCAATGTGACCGTTCTTGCTGCAAGCGCAAGAAGCGCCGGCAAGACCTATAAGGAGGCAGCAGGCAGCCGCTGGGCTATGACTGTACCGATGCCGAAGGCTATGGAGGATATGGTCATTGTTGATGCCGCAAATGTTGAGGAGGTCGCCTCAAAGGTAGATTTCGTTTTCTGTGCGGTAGATATGAAAAAGGAGGATATCCGCGCTCTTGAAGAGGCTTATGCAAAGGCTGAGTGCCCGGTAGTTTCAAATAACAGCGCTCACAGATTCACTCCCGATGTTCCGATGGTGATCCCGGAGATCAATGATAACCACCTTGAGATCATCGAGGCTCAGAGAAAGCGTCTCGGCACAAAGAAGGGCTTCGTTGCCGTCAAGTCAAACTGCTCTCTCCAGAGCTATGTTCCGGCTATCCACCCGCTTATGAAATATGGCGTAAAGAAGGTACTCGCCTGCACATATCAGGCTATCTCCGGCGCCGGCAAGACCTTTGAAAGATGGCCCGAGATGGTCGATAATGTTATCCCCTATATCGGCGGCGAAGAGGAAAAGAGCGAGCAGGAGCCGCTCAAGATCTGGGGTAAGATAGAAAACGGTCAGATAGTAAAGGCATCGGAGCCGAGCATCACAGCACAGTGCATCCGTGTACCGGTATCTGACGGCCATACGGCTGCTGTATTTGTAGAGCTGGAGAATAACCCCGGCATCGAGCAGATCATCAGCGACTGGGAAAGCTACAGCGGCAAGCCCCAGGAGCTTCAGCTCCCGAGCGCACCGAAGCAGTTCCTCCACTATTTCAGAGAGAACGACAGACCGCAGATAAAGAGCGAGAGAAATCTCGAAAACGGTATGGCTGTTTCTGTCGGCAGACTCAGAGAGGATACCCAGTATACCATCAAATTCGTATGTATGTCCCACAATACGCTCAGAGGAGCAGCAGGCGGCGCAGTCCTTCTTGCAGAGCTTCTTTGCGCTGAGGGCTATATCACTGCAAATTCATAATAATTCTATGAAAATGCGGAATGTGGAATTGATGTCCGCTTAGTTACAGGCTGAGAATAAGACTAACAAGATTTACCAAGGAGGAAATTTATGTCAGATCATATTTTTACAGGTTCAGGCGTAGCCATCGTGACCCCTATGAACAGCGACGGCAGCGTCAATTACGATGAATACGGCAAGCTGATCGATTATCAGATCGAAAACGGTACCGATTCGATAATTGCCTGCGGTACTACCGGTGAATCCGCTACAATGGACGCCAAGGAGCACTGCGAGGTCATCGAATATACCATAAAGAGAGTAAACGGACGTATCCCGGTCATAGCAGGCGCCGGCAGCAATGATACACGCTTTGCCGCTGAGCTGTCTGTTGAGGCAGAAAAGCTCGGCGCTGATGCTGTGCTTTCCGTTACCCCCTACTACAACAAGACTAACCAGAGCGGTCTTATCCGCCACTACACCTATATTGCGGACAGGATCAATATCCCGATGATCCTCTATAATGTCCCCTCACGCACAGGCTGCAATATAAAGCCCGAGACCTATGCTGTGCTTGCAAAGCACCCGAATATCCGCGCTACAAAGGAAGCTAACGGCGATCTTTCCGCATTGGTGAGAACAATGGCTCTCTGCGGAGACGACCTCGATATCTACAGCGGCGAGGATTCACAGGCATTTGCTATTACAGCAATGGGAGGCAGGGGAGTTATTTCTGTATTCGCAAATATCTGCCCGAGGGAAAGCCACGAGCTTATTCAGAAGGCTGTAGACGGCGATTTCAAGGGAAGCTTCGCTTTGCAGAAGAAATATATCGCCCTGATGGATGCGCTTTTCTCGGATGTCAATCCTATCCCGGTAAAGGCAGCAATGAATATGCTCGGCTGGAACTGCGGTCCCTGCCGTCTGCCGCTTGACGAGATGACTCCTGCGGGCAAGGCAGCTCTTGAGACTTGTCTCAGGGATTACGGCCTGCTCAAATAATAAAACGGGGAGAAATTAAAATGACAGATATTATTTTATCCGGATGCTCGGGCAAGATGGGCGCCTCCATTCTTGCCTGCGCCGCAGGACGCGATGACTGCCGGGTCACCGTCGGCATAGACCTTGTACAGCCGAAGGACGCGGAACTTACATATGCAAAAAGCTTTGACGTGCTTGAGGCAAAGGGCGATGTCATTATCGACTTTTCAAACCCCGCTGTGCTTGACAGTATGCTTGCCTATGCGCTGAAAAACAAGACCCCCTGCGTTATCTGCACCACCGGCTATAACGAGGAGCAGAAGGCAAAGATACATGAGGCTTCAAGGGAGATACCGGTATTCTATTCCGGGAATATGTCTCTCGGCATAAACCTCATCATTGAGCTTGCGAAGAAGGCTGCATCCGTTTTCGGCGAGGATTTCGATGTTGAGATCGTAGAGCAGCACCATAACCAGAAGCTTGATGCCCCCAGCGGTACGGCGCTTATGATAGCAGATGCGGTATCCTCTGTCCGCAGTGAAAGCGAATATGTATATGACCGCCATTCATACCGCAAAAAGCGCGAGAAAAAGGAGATCGGCATCCATTCCGTCCGCGGAGGTAATATTGTCGGCGAGCATGAGATAATTTTTGCCGGCACCGACGAGGTACTTACGATCAGCCACAGCGCGCGCTCCAAGACGGTTTTTGCCGTTGGTGCGGTAAATGCTGCGGTATTCCTCAAGGGCAAAGCCCCGGGAATGTATGATATGTCCGACCTGCTTGCAGAAAAATAATACAGGGCAATTATTATTGCCCGGATAAAAAGGAGCGTGTGACCTATGAATCCACAAATTACAGTATATGAAGACATTACCCTTATTACACTGCAAAATATTCCCGCTGATATAAGCTTTATTGCATCGGTCTTTGATAAGATCTCATCAATGGGTGTAGATGTCGATATGATATCGCTTGCTCCGGTACAGAGTGCAAGAACCGGTCTGTCCTTCACTATCATGGACGATGATCTTGTAAAAATACTCAGCTACACCTCTAAGCTTGATGACGGCTCCGTGAAATCCATCGTCAGCAGCGGAAACTGCAAGATAAGTATTGATGATGACAGCATGGTAAACTGTCCGGGTGTTGCGGCTAAGGTCTTTTCGCTGACCTCTGAGGCTGCCGCAGAGATCAGGCTTATCACGACCAGTGAGTCACAGATCTCCATCCTTGTTACCAAATCCGATTTTGATGCCGTATACAATAAGCTCAGCGCTGAGCTTAAATAAATTTCGGAAGCGGAATACAGCGCTTCGCTTGGTATCAGATCCGGAAGAACTGACGGGAAAATACAGCATAAAGCTTCGTTCAGGCTGTAACGCTGTATACACAAGATAACAAAAATTTACCGCGGCTGCGTAATCTGACAGCCGCGGATTTTTGTTTTTATGATCTGACTGCCTTATGGCAACACCGCAGATGCGCTCTGCATACCGACAGTCATATTTTGATGTCAAGCGGCTCGTCAAGATGCTCGGAAACATATTTTCCGTTTTTCTTCCGCTGCCTGACACATTCCGTAAGGAGATATTCTATCTGCCCGTTCAGTGACCGGAAATCATCCTCTGCCCATGCACACAAAGCATCGTACAATTCCTTTTTCAGTCTTAACGGTACCTGCTTCTTTTCAGCCATCCGATCACCGTCCTTTTGTAAATGATCCGATCAATACAGTGAACCTGAGTTTACGACCGGCTGTGCATCGTGGTTGCCGCAGAGTACTACAAGCAGATTTGATACCATAGCTGCCTTGCGCTCATCGTCAAGATCAACGATCTTGTTTTCGCTGAGGCTTTCGAGAGCCATCTGCACCATGCCTACAGCACCGTCTACAATAAGCTTTCTTGCATCTACTACTGCGGATGCCTGCTGTCTCTGGAGCATTGCGGCGGCGATCTCGGGCGCATATGCAAGATAAGTGATGCGTGCCTCGATTATTTCAAGACCTGCCTGACCCACTCTTTTCTGTATTTCCTCCTTGATCCTTGCGGCAACTATCTCGCTTGAACCGCGAAGGCTGCCCTCGTCCGCAACTCCGTCACCGGTCGTATCGACATTCTGTGCGACGTCGTAGGGATAAAGACGGACGATCTCGCGAAGCGCCGCGTCACACTGGAGCGAAAGATATTCCATATAATTGTCAACGCTGAATACTGCGCTTGCGGTATCGACTACCTTCCAGATAACAGCGATGCTGATCTCTATCGGATTGCCGAGACAGTCATTGATCTTCTGCTTATTATTGCTGAGGGTCATCATTTTCAGGGAGATCTTCTTGCTTACTGCGCCGTTTGCTGAAACGCCCTGAGTGCTTATCTTTATTCCGCCCTTGTCGTTTCCGACATCATCGCTCTGACGGAGCTTTGTGCCGGCTGTGGGGTTGAAGTTGGAGCAGAAGGGG
>CADCGS010000079.1:7674-14066 GCA_902801055.1 uncultured Ruminococcus sp.
CCTGCGACAGTCATTATTACAAACGAGCTGACAAATATTGCCACGTCCTTTGCGGCAGGGTCAGTTCCCTCGGGTACGGACGCCATGCCGATTATGCCCAATACCATGAGCGCAGTGCTGCCGGCAAAGATAAGGATTATCACGAGCAGCATGAGTATGCCGAGCTTTTTTGTTGTGTAGATTTTTTCTTTCATAGTAACAACCTCCTTCAAAGGTCAGTTATGTAATGTCGGAAATATGAGGGAACTTCTGGAAAACCTCCTTCACGATCATTTTGCTGTCAATTTTCCGTATGCTTCGTTACAGTATTTCTGCGGCTTTCCGCCTCGACTGCAAAAATATTTCAAGGTTTTCAGAAAATCTCATAATTCATTTCCGTATCTATATGATATCATTCTGATATCGTTTTGTCAATAGCTTCGGAAAAATTTTTTTATCAGGCTTATGACCCGTTCTGACAAAGTAATCGTGAAACGGAGGATATAATAAAGGCAACACCGCACGAAGAACTTCTTACGGCTTAGCGTCACATCTGCGGCACTATCTTTGTACGGTATTGCCTAAAGAAAAAAGCCGCAGGCTGCTGCGGCGGTTTTATTCCGGAGAGGTGGGTTTGTTTTGAGGCTTGGTGAAACGGCGCTGATACGGCGGCTGAGAGGCTTTGAACCGGGAGAGGGGGCAAAGGCTCTGATGCGGCAGGCTGTGACCTTCTGCTGCGGATTTATATGTGCGGCTGCGTCGCTTTTCGGGAGCTATGCGCCCTTCGGGATATCGCTCACCGCTGCGGTGCCGTTCCGGTATATATTTGCGTCATTCATAGGGGCGCTGGCGGGGTATATAGTATTTCCCGGCAGCGGAAGCTTCCGGTATATTGCGGCGATGTGTGCCGTTATAGCGATACGCTGGACGCTGAGCGATATCAAAAAGCTTAACCGCCATTATATGTACAGCAGTGCAGTGAGCTTTTTCCCGACCCTTGCTACAGGTCTTGCGATGATGAGCGTCGGCGGCTATACGATGCGCGGGGTGTCGCTGTATCTGACCGAGGCATTGCTGAGCAGCGCGGCTGCTTTTTTTATTTCCCGGACGTGTGTTATCCTTTCCGGGACAAAAAGCCTCGGTATGCTCACGCCGCAGGAAATGGCGTGTCTTGTGATGAGCGGATGCATCGGTCTGCTCGCATCGGCAGGGATAATGCTGGGGCCTGTTTCGGCGGGAAGGGTGCTTTCCGCGCTGATAATACTTTTCTTTGCCCGCTACGGCGGCGTGGGGGGTGCGGCTGTAGCGGGGAGCGCTGCGGGATTAGTAATGAGTATGTATTCCGGGGAATATGCCTTCCTCGGGGCAGCATTTTCCTTCGGGGGGCTTGCCGCCGGAGTATTTGCTCCGGTGGGGAGGATAGCCTCTGCTGCGGCACTTATTCTGAGCTGCCTTATATGCGCGGTGCAGCAGGCTCAGCCGGAGCAGACGGTCAGGATATTCCTGGAGGTTCTTTGTGCGTCAGTAATATTCATGATACTTCCCCGCAGCACAGCAAGCTTTCTGCGCGGGGCATTTATGCAGGGTAATGCTGATGAACACGCTGAGGGGCTGAGACGCTCCATAATAATGCGTCTGGATTTTGCATCAAAGGCTCTGTCAGATGTATCGGACGAGGTCGAGGAGGTTTCCGAGAGACTGTCAAAGCTTGTTACGCCGACGATAAAAAGCGTATATGAGGAGGCGACCGATTCTGTCTGCCGCCGGTGCGGCATGAGGGTATTCTGCTGGGAGCATAAGGACGGGGTAAGCATAGAATCCTTCGACCATGTTACTTCTCTGCTGCAAAAAAACGGCAGCATATCCGAGGAAGACCTGCGTGAGGATTTCCGCAGAAAATGCTGCCGGACGAGAGAGATAGCCGATGCGGTGAATAAATGCTACAGGCATTATCTTGCCGGAGAGGCTGCCGAAAAGCGCATAGACGAGGTTCGCCAGGTCGTAGCCGGGCAATTCTGCGGACTCGGGGATATCCTCGGTGAAATGGCGGAGGAATATGCAGGCTATGAAATATTTGACAATGACCTTGCGATGCAGGTGACGGTAAAGCTGAAGGAGCTTGGGATAGTTCCGGACGCAGTAAGCTGCCGGACAGACCATCTCGGAAGGCTCACGATAGAGGCTGAGACTTCGGATACTGACCGGAAGAAAATAAAGCGTGCGCTGCTGATGCATGAGCTTTCGCGTGTATGCGGAAGAAGGCTTGACGCTCCGTGTATCACGACAGCGCTCGGAAGTCTGCGTATGACGCTGTGCGAGCGTCCGGCATTTGATGCAGAAATAGCCTCGAGCCAGCATATAAGCGGGGACGGTAGGCTTTGCGGCGACCATATGACCTATTTTACCGACGGAGCCGGAAGGATGACGGTCATTCTCAGTGACGGGATGGGTACCGGCGGCAGAGCTGCTGTAGATGGAGGAATGGCAGCCGGGATAATGGAAAAGCTTCTCAGGGCGGGGCTTGGATACGACTGCTCGTTAAAGGTCGTGAATTCCGCACTTCTCGTGAAATCCGGGGACGAATCGCTTGCAACGCTTGATGTTACTGCAATAGACCTGTACAGCGGCAGGACGGATTTTATGAAGGCAGGAGCAGCGCTGACGTTTATACGCAGGCAGGGTGATATGTACCGGGTCGATACGCCGTCACTTCCGGCAGGGATACTTCCGCAGGTCGATTTTTCCGTAACGGAGGATGAACTTTCGGAGGGGGATATTATCGTGATGGTCTCGGACGGAGCAGTTGCGACGGGCGAGGACTGGATAGACCACATTATTTCCGCCTGGGATAATAAAAGTATGCAGCAGCTTGCGGATCACATTACCGACGAGGCAGTTTCCCGGCGCACCGACGGACACGATGATGATATCACCGTAATAGCTGTCCGCCTTTTTCATAACTGAATCCGTATTTCAAAAAAAACAGCTCCGGGGGAAACCTGTATGAAACAATGGTTTCCCCCGGAAAAATGCATTAAGGCAACACCGCACAAAGACCGCCTTACGGCTTAGCACCACATCTGCTTGCTCTTTTTCCGTCATTCTGCACAAAACTCGCTTGATAACCGTCAGGAATCGACGGCGCATCTGCGGCACTATCTTTGTGCGGTATTGCCTTAATTGACTTTTACGGTATTCTGCCGGCGGTGATCCGTCGGCTGTTTTATATGTGCGGGAAGCTCAGGAGCTTTTCCGGTAGGCTTGTATCTGTCGGATGTAAGATGATCATACAGCTTTTTGTTTATCCGGAAATTATCCTTTAATTCACGAAAATTCCTTGAAAGAATATGGAGCCGCAAAACAGAATAAATATTGATAAGCTCCATTTTTTTCGCACAGCGATTTATAGCCTTGCGGAATTTCTCATATTCGCCGCGGCTTTGTATATAATCGCGGCATATGAGTATGGAAAGTATCAGGTCGTCTATCTTTTTTGAATTCATTGTCGCAAGGATACTGCCGGGGCGCTTTACATAATGATACAGGAAACGGCTGCTGACTGCGACCTTGTTCGCATGGAATATCAGCTTCGGAGATGTGGCTATATCCTCAAAATACATTGTGGGATAACGTATATCATTTTCCGAAAAAAGACTGCGCCTGTACATCTTGTTCCATGCATAGCTGTGCAGAAGCTTGTCCTTGAGGATAAGCTCCAGCGCTTTGTCACGGGATAATACTCCCTTTTTCGGATTGAGCGACGGTATCAGGATACCGGGCTTGATAAAATCATGAACAAACCGGCAGTAGGATATATCCGCATTATTTCTTTTACATTCGCCGTAAAGCACCTTCAGGTAATCCTCATGCACGAAATCATCACTGTCTACAAAAGCGATATATTCTCCCCTTGCCCTGTCAAGACCGAAATTTCTTGCATCGGAAAGACCGCCGTTTTCTTTGTGGAATATAATAAAGCGCTTATCATCGGCGGCAAATTTCTCGGCAATAGCCATACTGTTGTCGGGTGTGCCGTCGTCGATCAGCAGAGCCTCGAAATCCTTGAAGGTCTGTTTTTTCAGGGACATAAGACATTTGCCGAGATATTTTTCTACATTATAGATAGGAACGATAACTGAAATCGCCGGTGCTGGCATTATCTCACCTCATTAATATTATTCAACGGAATCCTTGCTTATAAGGTCGGTCAGCTCGCCTACAGGCTTGTGACAGCATTTTATGACCCTGCCCATGCCGGACAGAGAATTACGCACTACGCCCTTGTCAAGGTCGTCTCTTGCCTGGAATACGAGGAAAGGAACGGAAAGGAATACGTGCATGATATGTAATGAAAAAGGAACCTTGACCTTATTATAAAGCTTGTTTTCCGAAAGATATTTGCGTACAAGAGGGACGGTATTGATATAATCGTTTATTCTTGAGCGCGACATGGAGACCTCCATATATTTTGAGAAGGCTCTTGTATAAATATATCCGCAGTACGAGATAGTGACTGCCTTGCGTACATGACAGAAAA
Organism: uncultured Ruminococcus sp.; assembly: GCA_902801055.1. Classification (GTDB taxonomy): domain Bacteria; phylum Bacillota; class Clostridia; order Oscillospirales; family Acutalibacteraceae; genus UBA1213. The sequence continues at coordinate 12,191 of CADCGS010000079.1, forward strand.
GCTGTGAACAGACTACGATATCCTCATAGAACATTGATTCCATCATAATGCCGCTTTCACGGAAAAGCGATGCCTTCCAGAGCTTGTTCCATACATAGAAGCGCATATTGCGGTCGCTGAGCAGTTCCTTCAAGCCATCGACAGTATCATAAAGACGGTTGTTTTTCAGATTTGAGCCTGATGAGCTGAGCTTGTTTTTGTTCTGATAATAAAGCTTGAAATCGCATATTGCTACATCGGCCTTGAACCTGACTATTGCACGAAAAAGGCTTTCAAGATGGCGGCTGCGGATACGGTCGTCGCTGTCAATAAAGGTGATATATTCGCCCTTTGCCTGTTTCAGACCGAAATTTCTTGCACTGGAAAGACCGCCGTTTTCCTTGTTGAAAATAAGAAACCGGCTGTCCTCTTCGGCATATCTGCGGGCGATATCCATGCTTTTGTCCGGAGTGCCGTCATTTACGATTATAACCTCAAAATCCTTGAAGGTCTGATTTTTTATCGAACGCAGACAGGCATCAATGTATTTTTCGACATTGTATACGGGTAAGATAACAGAAATTCTGGGACTTGACATTTTTCAGTTCCTTTCAATTTTTGGTTTCTTTGTTCCGGGCAGTATCAAGGCAGCACCACAAAACTCGCTTGGTAATCGTCAGGTCATTGGCTCGTTTTGCACATTCTGACGGAAAAATCGGCAGCGCATCTGCGGCATGATCTTTGTGGGGTAATGCCTCAAACGGAAATAGTGATGCAGTAAGGATCAGATATCCGTGAACTCAGACAGAACATTATCGGGATCCTGTTTTTCCTCAAAGGACTGTTTTTTCCTGAGCCAGGCAAACGGCGCAGTCAGGGCGATCGTGCCGTAGTATGTAATGGTTCTCCAGAGGAGGATAGCTGATTTGATCGTAATATCGGTAAAATATGTACCGAAAAATACCTGGAAACAGTATTCCGCCGCGCCCGAGCTGCCCGGAAGTGGGACAAGGCTTGAAACCATGCTTACGTAGGACTGTGCGCAAAGCATATCGAACATATTGCAGTTGATCCCGAAGGACTGTGCTATACAGAATGGAACGAGGAAATATGCGGTCATCTGTACCGCAGTGATCACATACACCTTTACGAGGAGGAGCTTGTTTTTATTCAGCTCCTTATTGCTTTTATGGAAAGAATCGAGAGTTTCCTCCATGTTTTTTTTCTTTTCATCGGCTTTTTTCACAAGATGGAGTTTGCCGAGAAGGCTGATAAAGCCGTTTACTACCTTTATGGTCAGCGGTTTGCAGAATGATGCAAGGAGAAGAATGACGATCATAACGATCTGTGCCGAGAAGCCGAGTACTGACAGTATCCACATGGGAGTATCGAGGTGTTCAGCAAAGAATGAGAATCTTGCGGCAACAGCGACTATACAGTAGACCGACATAGTAAACTGCCATACGAGGAATTTCTGAATAAGAGCAGAGGTAGAGACCGAAGGTCTTATCCCCATTCTTGAAAGTGCAAGCACCTGCATAGGCTGGCCGCCGGATGCGGAGGGTGTAACGGCACAAAAAAACTGCCCTGTCAGGGAAGCGATAATAGCTTTTTTAACCGTCATTAATTCAGGCTGTGATTCCTTTATGAAGAGATATATTACAATTGTATCGAGTGCTATATTCAGAAGATGAACGAAAACAGCTGCAATAAGCCAGACGAGATGAATTTCAAGACCGCTGTTGAGCAGATCGACAAAACCGCCCTCTGAAAAAACAAAATACAGTATCAGAAAAAAAGTCAGTCCGATAATAGTAATATTAAAAATAAGTCCCCATGGGATTTTGAATTTTTTTTTGTTTTCTTCCATATCTTTTCCCCCATCAGCACACAGCTT
>CADCGS010000080.1 GCA_902801055.1 uncultured Ruminococcus sp.
GGTGTCAGTTCACGTAATCGTTCGCTCCGCTCACTCTGCACTCGTTAGGATGCTTTTTAACCCGCGATCGCCGCACCTGTCAATAAAGTAAAGACCGCGAGTTACGAATGTTCGGTATGAGCGCAGAGCGGAGCGTAGCGCAGCGACCCCCGCGAATTGCCCAGTGCGGGCACGCACCGGCGCATCTGTGGTACTATCTTTGTGCGGTATTGCCTTAAAAAAAGGGAAGCTTCTGAGATAAGCCTCCCTTTTGTGAAAATATGTAGAATTATGAACAGAAGATCAGTCGGCATTAGCCTTTGCAATTTCATCAATTGTGTCACGGATGCGAAGGAAGGCGTCTGTTACTACAGGATCGAATTTCTTCCCGCGCTGCTCCTTGATATTATCGAATACAACAGATGTCGGAAGAGCTGCCTTGTAGCTCCTCTTGGCAACAAGAGCATCAAAATAGTCGGCTATCGTCATGATACGCGCACAAAGCGGGATCTCGTCGCCCGAAACACCATATGGATATCCTGAACCGTCCCAACATTCGTGATGATATAATGCAACGGATTTCGCGACTTTAAGGAATTCCTCATCCTCGATATCACTCATTGATTCTTCAATAAGCTCCTTGCCGTTTACGGTATGCTGCTTTATGGTATTGAATTCATTCTGCGTCAGCCTGCCCGCTTTTGTGAGGATCGAATCAGGAATGGTGATCTTTCCTATGTCGTGCAGAGGCGCTGACATCATTACATCATGCATATACCTCTCATCAAGAATATCACTGTAGTCGCCGTTGCGCTTCAGCTCCTTTACAAGTGCTTCAACATATTCACTGGTACGCTTGACGTGCTTGCCGGTGCTGCCGTCCCGCGCTTCTATGATATTCGCAAAGCTTATGATGATCTTATTCTGCATGGATTCGATCGCATTGGTTTTTTCGTTTACACTGGTATCAAGCTCGCTCCTCTTTTCATCCAGGGAATGTACGACCCGTCCCGTAAAGATATAAATGAGCATGAAGCTCGTCAGACTGTTCAGTATCGTAAGCGCGATAGTAACATTGTCATCAAGCCGATATACCGGAGCATAATCATTGAAGAATACTATAAGGTAAATAAATGTCGCCGCTGACGAAAGAATTATAAACCTTCTCATTATAGTATATATCGTTCCCTTTTTGCGTATCAATAGAGAAAGGAACATAAGCGGTATGAGCAGATAATGGAAACCAGGTGCAAGTCCGTAAAACCTGACCGTTACGATCTGGTGAAGATAAAGCTCTACCGCCGAAAGAAGCGTGCACGGCAGCCACGAGCCCTTGAAGCGCCTGAGCATGAATACAAAGCAGGTATACAGCAGAACGCTCACTACGTCAAAAATAAGCATTATCGGAAAACGGAATATAGAAAATATTACAAGATATATACTGTGCAGAAGAAGGCAGGCAAGGAAAAACATATTCAGCGGCGCGCTGAAATATGCATAGTCCGCATAGTCCTTATCTTCATTATATACCGGCGTACCGGTAAAAAAGTTCAGAACTTTTTTCTGACCGGATTGCTTTACTTTTTTCTCTGATTTTGACATATAATACACCTCAAAATCTCAACAATAATATACAAAAAATACTCTTTATAAAGCCATTTTTATATAATTATACTATATTTTTCCTGTTTATTCAATAGAAAAATTTGAAAATACAGAATTATTTTTCAGAGAGTGTGATGTTATGTATTTCGTTATAAGAAAAAAAGCGGTCATTATCGTTATAGCAGTATTTATACTTTCACTATGCGCCTCGATCTGCTTTTACGCTTCTCCCGTTCAGGGCGATGCGGAGGATATCCGGCTGCCCGTAATAATGTATCACGGACTTTGCACCAAAAAAGAAAAGCGCGGCAGATATATGATAGACCCCGACTGCTTTGAGCAGGATCTTATCTATCTGAAAAACAACGGATTTCAGACAATACTTGTTTCCGAGCTTGTATCCCATTTTGAAAACAATACTCCTCTTCCGGAAAAGCCTGTGCTGCTGACCTTCGATGACGGATATCTGAATAATTACACTATCGCCTTCCCTCTTCTGAAAAAATACAATATGAAGGCGGTCATCTCACCGATAGCCGCCGAGGCTGACAAGGCGGAAAATGAGAAATACCGTAGCGATCTCTGGTCGCAGTGCAAATGGGAGCAGCTGAAGGAAATGGCGGACAGCGGACTTGTCGGGATCGAAAATCATTCATATGATCTGCATAAGATCAGTGACGGCAAAAAAGGAGCAGCCGCGACGCCCGGTGAAAGCACTGACGCCTACAGCAGCCGTCTGAGCTGTGATCTTTGCCTTGCAAACGACAAAATACAGCAGAATACCGGAAAAAGACCCTGCGCCTTTGTAAGTCCGTTCGGAGCGATAAGCAAAGATACGGAAACGATCGTAAGAAATTCGGGTTTCAGCGCAATGATGGACTGTGAAGAAAAGATCAATCATATTACCGGCCCCGATGACCTTTATCATATCCACCGTTTTCTCAGACCCGATAAGCTCAGCGCCGGGGAATTCTTTGCCGGATGTCTCGGACAATGAATATTTCCCGCGCCGATCTCATAAACTTTTCAGACACAATTTCTGACAGGAGGACACATTATGCCGAAAATTTTTCTCAGCCCGTCAACACAGGAATATAATCCTTATATCGACGGCGGAAACGAGGAATATTATATGAATCTTATCGCGGACGCGATGGAACCGTATCTTACAGCCTCGGGGATCGAATATACCCGCAATGATCCGTCCGGCAGCGTGAACCGCTCGGTCGCTCTGTCAAATTCGGGAATATACAATTTCCATCTTGCTATACATTCAAATGCCTCCCCCGCCTCCTCCGCAGGCAAAAACAGGGGCGCACAGGTTTATTATTATCCCGGGTCTGAGCAAAGCACCAGAGCGGCGGAAATTTTCGCTCAGAATCTCAGAAAAATTTATCCGCTGCCCGGACTTGTAAAGACCGTCCCCACAACGTCTCTTGCCGAGATAATACGGACGAATGCCCCGGCTATCCTTATCGAAACAGCATATCACGACAACCGGGAGGATGCAGAATGGATCAGAGAAAATATTGAGAAAATCGCGGAAAATCTTTCACTGTCAACTTCTGAATTCCTGAATATCCCATTCCGTACCCCGTCACAGGCTCAGACCGGTATCGTTGATACGGAAAACACTCCGCTCAATCTCAGACGCTCGGCTTCATTAAGATCTGAAATAATCGCAAAGATCCCAAAAGGAACAAGGCTTATGATCGGAGCTGTACAGGGGGATTGGTACCTTACGATGTACAAGGGTATCCAAGGATTTGTGAACAAAAACTATGTGAAAATTTTGTAGAGATTTACTAAAAGAATAAATACAAAAAATACTTTACAAATACAAAAAGGTATGTTATATTAATAATCAAGAATGATTATTAAATTCAGCTCTACAAAAACACAGCATTGAAAACATAGACTGAGGTGACGCCTATGCAGATCAAACGTAATTTCAGTGCAAAAAGAGAAGCAATATATGACACCCTTGCATCGACCAAAACTCACCCTACAGCCGAATGGGTCTACAATAAACTAAAGCCGGAGATCTCCGATCTCAGTCTGGGGACAGTTTACAGAAACCTTACTGTTTTCAAGGAAATGGGTCTTGCAAAATCGGTCGGGGTCGTGAACGGTCAGGAAAGATTTGACGCAGATATGTCCCCTCACCCGCATTTTGTATGTACGAAATGCTTCAAGGTCATAGATGTGCCCAATGGCAGAAATTTTGTTGACGGTAACATTTACGATTATGTTTCAAGGGAATGTAATGTAAATGTCGAGACACACAGCATCACATTCTACGGTGTATGCAGCAGCTGCGCAGAGCAGGATAAAGAATGAGGAATTTAGCGGACGGCAAAGTTCCGTCTGCTGGATAAACGGAAACGGAGGCAGATAATGCTTCCGGTATCCCTGATAATATTTTTAAAAAAACGGAGGAAACAATCATGAAAAAATTTGTCTGTCAGGTATGCGGTTATGTTTACGAGGGAGAGACTGCTCCGGAGCAGTGCCCTATCTGTAAGGCTCCCAAGGAGAAATTCAACGAGCTTAAAGGTGACGCAGCATTTGCTACCGTTCACGAATTAGGTTCAGCAAAGACCGTTGATCCTGAGATCATCAAGGAGCTGCAGGCTAACTTCAACGGCGAATGCAGCGAGGTAGGTATGTATCTTGCAATGGCAAGACAGGCTGACCGCGAGGGTTATCCCGAGGTTGCAGCTGCATTTACCAAGTATGCATTTGAAGAAGCCGAGCACGCTGCAAAATTTGCTGAGCTTCTCGGCGAAGTTCTCACAGACAGCACAAAGAAAAATCTCCAGATGCGCGTAGACGCCGAAACAGGTGCTTGTGCAGGCAAATTCGAGCTTGCAAAGAAGGCAAAGGCTCAGAACCTTGACGCTATCCACGATACCGTTCACGAAATGGCTAAGGACGAAGCTCGTCACGGCGCAGGCTTTGCCGGACTGCTGAAGAGATATTTTGGTGAATGATCTAAGGCAACACCGCACAAAGACTGCCTTACGGCTTAGCACCACATCTGCTGCGCCCGAAGGAAGTGCCCAGTGCGGGCACGCACCGGCGTGCCGCCGGTGTCAGTTCGCGCCGGCGTGCCGCCGGTGTCAGTTCGCGTAATCGTTCGCTCCGCTCACTCTGCACTCGTAAGAAAACTTTATTACCCGCGATCGGAATAAAAGCCGCGGAGAACAGAACGCCGGCGCACTTTTCAATAAGTAAAGACCGCGCCGGCGTGCCGCCGGTGTCAGCTCGCGTAATCGTTCGCTACGCTCACTCTGCACTCGTAAGGAAACTTTGTAACCCGCGCCCAGAGTTAAAGCCACGGGGAACAGAACGCCGTCTGCATGTCAATAAAGTAAAGACCGCGAGTAATAAATGTTCGGTTCGAGCGCAGAGCGGAGCGTAGCGCAGCGACCCCCGCGAATTGCCCAGTGCGGGCACGCACCGTAGGCACTATCTTTGTGCGGTATTGCCCTAATAGCTTGATGCAAATATTTCAAGAGGACAGGCTCATACGGGCTTGTCCTCTTTTATCTGCACCAGTGCAAAAAAATGGCTGCCGTCAGATCCATCGCGGCAGCCTTTCATTATTTAGTCATTTCTTCAACTATCCTTACGGCATTTCTTACGCAGTCGTCGCAGGAGCACAGAACCTTCCCTGTTCCGACTCCTTTGAGATCGGCACAGCGCACAGCTCCGCAGCTCTGGCGGAAGGCTCCCAGAATATTTCGGGACGCAGCGGCATTTTTCCTGCTTCTGAGCAGATCATCGACCATGACCGCACCGATCAGCGCTCCGCAGTTTCCCTCCATACATCCCATGCCCGAGCCAAAGCCGGCTCCGAGTATCCTGAGCGTGTCCGCATCAAGCGAAAGAACATCATCATAGCTCAGAAGAACCGCCTGACAGCAGTTGCATCCACTGTGTTTAAGCTCCACAGCCTTTTTTTCTCTGTTCATATTATCCTCCCTGTAATTGTATTTAATATATCCGGCAGATATGGCTGGCAAATGGTAATGAGCAGGGCTAATATGTTTACTGCCAGAGCAAAAATGCATATGATCTTTGCTGTTGTCATGCCCGATCTTGCTTTTGGGTCTGACTGATCCTGCTTTGCGCCTTTCGATATTGATACAAGACCGATTATCGCAAAGATCAGACCTATGCCGCCCATGGTAAATATCAGTGCTATTACTCCGAATATCAGACCCTTCCCGCTGTAAGTCCCCCCCGCAATGCCGTTGACTGATGCATTGTAATTTGCGGCTTTTTCATTGAAAGAGGTCTTCCACACATCACCGGGCACATAGCCCGGCTGTGCGGGATATGTATTACCCGCGGCAGCGCCTTTTCCGGCGCCGGAGATCTGTCCGTCCGGCGGAGCCTGCCTTGCAGCCTCATTATAGCTGTACGCATTTTCGGTAAAATCCGAGGAGCTTCCCAGAACCGGCTCGGGATACCGTTCATATGTATTTTCGGCAGGGGAAGCATAGCGGTCATCGGGAATGGTATGATCGTCCTGAAAGCTCTGACCGTTATCATCAAATATGCTGTCATCCTCAGAAAGCTCACTCTGACCGATGCTGCTCATACTGCCCGGAGAAGGAAATTCCTGTTCCGGAAATATTTCATCAAAGGACATTTCCGTTATATTTTTTCTCTCCATAGTCTGTCACCTCTATCCGAACAGAGCAATACCTAACAAGCCAAGCAATATAAAAAGATAAATCAAAAGATTAAAGCCCAGACCAAATGCTGAACATATCAGACCTGCCGTTGCTGCACCTGAACGGTTCTGAAGATAGACCTGATTGTTCTTTTTATCGTCATTTGAGAGAAATATCCCTATCCCGGCGAGGATAAGCGGGAGCAAAGGCACAGCACAGGTAAATATCGACATGATACCGCAGATCAGACTTCCTATGCCGGAGCCGCCCTTTGCGGAATACAGCGGCTTTGAGAGCTGATGCTGAGGCGGCTGATATTTCATCATCTGATCCTGTTCATGACCGGGAGCTTCATCTTCCATTACCTGCGGGTTGAATATAGGCATATTTTCCTGTTCGGTAGTCCGGGGATCATTATAGTTATTCATTTCGTTATCTCCTTACTGTATTCAGAATAAATTCAGAACATTTGAACCTTCATAGAAAAGTATCGGAACAAGATAAATAAAAAAGCAGATAGTAAGGCTGAGGACTATTCCGATAAAGCCGCAGACCTTTCCGGCAATAGCCGAGCCGGGAGGCGGCATATCGTTTATTTTTGCATTTTTACGTGCTCCAGAAGCGGAAAAGATCGCAATAAGACCGATCACAAGCGGTATTATCGGCAGAAAGCATAGTATCACACTGATAATTCCGCAGATACAGCTTATCACCGAGGCGGCAGAATCTCCCCTCTCCGGCGTCACAGGCATTGCGGCATAATCATTGGTGAAGCTGACATCATCGCTGTCGTTTTCCGCGCCGCGCATATTTGTATATACAGGCTCAACTACTTTTGGTATATTGTTATTATTTTCCTTGAATTTATTATTATAGTAATTCAAAAGCTTTTCCTCCTGAATAAACAATATCATGTATCGTATCCGTAATATTCATCATAATCGTCATAGTAATGATATCCATTCCAGCCATCATCATCGTTATATTTACTGCTGGACGAATAATCTCCGAATAAAACACCAAGTACTATACAGACAATTAAAAACAGCGTGACCACAATATTGATTATAAGACCGATAAGTGAGCAGATAAATCCCGCCTTTGCATTGGAGGATTCAGGCAGACCGAGCTGTGCTGATTTTTTATTTGCCCCGGAGCTAAGACCAAGACCCAGACCTCCGAGAACACCTCCGATAACGGGAACAGTGCACGCCACGATAGAAATAACACCGAGTATCAGTCCGGCGGAATCGTTATTATTCGTCTGTGCAACATTTTTATTATATATATACTGATTATTCGGAT
>CADCGS010000081.1 GCA_902801055.1 uncultured Ruminococcus sp.
GGTGCAGAGTGAGCGGAGCGAACGATTACGTGAATAGCGCGTAAGCGCGTGGGTCCAGGGAGCTTGCTCCCTGGCGAGGTCCGGGCGAGCAGCCCGGGCGGGTCTGGGCGGCAGCCCAGCAAGGCGGCAGCCCAGCACGCAGGCAGAATGAGAAAAATATGAATTAATAAGGAGTGTGATATGGTATGGTGGATCTGATACTCGGAAGGAGCGGCAGCGGAAAGACTGATAAGCTTTATGAATATATAAGAGAAAATGCCGGTCAGGGAAAAGCTGTTCTTATCGTGCCGGAGCAAAGCTCGTTCTATAATGAAAAAAGGATACTTGATACTCTGGGAGAAACCTGTGCGGCAGAGATCGAGGTTCTCAGCTTCCGAAGGCTTTGCAGCAGGATATTCGATGAGTATAAGGGCATTTTCGGAGAACGTATAGATGACGGTGTAAAGGCTGTTCTGATGAGCATGGCAATAGAAAATGCACCGGCTGAGGGCGGCGAGCTGGAGCTGTTCGGCGGAAGAAAGGGAAAAAAACGGGCTGCTTCCGATCTGATCGAGCCGATGCTTGTTGCTGTAAATGAATATAAGCTTTGCATGATCTCTCCGGAAAGACTTGAAAAGACGGCGGCTTATCTCGGGAAAAATGTTCTCCGGGCAAAGCTCAGGGACAGTGCAAGAATATATGCAGCATATAATGCCTTGCTTGAAAATACATATGCCGACCCGGATGACGATCTGATAAGACTGAATGAGATCCTCGAAGATCATGATTATTTTTCCGGCATGAAGGTCTATATAGATTCGTTCAGCGGATTTTCCGCTCAGGAGCTTAAAATAATCGGGCGCCTTATGAAACAGTGCGATGATCTGTATATTACCGTGTGCTGCGACAGGGATAGCCTCGCTGCAGCTGATTCGATATTCTATGAGCCGGCACAGACCTGCCGCAGCCTTATGAGGAGTGCCTCCGCTGCGGGTAAGAAATGCCGTATAGAGGAGCTTCCCTCGTCAGGACTGCGCTTTAAAAGCAATAATATCCGCGCATTGGAGGAAAATCTGTTTTCCTCCTACCGTATCGTTTCATCGGATGAGGAAACATCCGCTGCTGACGGGAGCGTCCGCCTCTATGAAGCAACGGATATATATGACGAGGTGCGTCATATTGCCGCAGCGATTTTCCGCATGGTACGTGATGAGGGATACCGCTACAATGAAATAGAGATAATAGGCAGAGATCTTGATAAATATAAAAGCATAATTGCCGGTGAATTTCCGAAATATAATATACCCTATTTTCTTTCCGATCCCGAACCGCTTGAGGGAAAGCCGCTTATACGCATGATGCTCTCGGTATTCGATGCTGTCCATTCAGGCTTTGATACCGAGGCGGTAATAAGGCTTGCGAAAACGGGAATGACCTCTCTTTCGGATCAGGAGGTCTTTAGTCTTGAAAACTATTGCTATGTCTGGAATATCCGGGGCAGACGCTGGCTTGAACCGTTTACTATGTCGCCGGATGGGATAAGGATGAATAATGAACGCAGCAGCGAGGATACGGAAAAAATCGAGGATATTCGCAGGCGGCTTATAGAACCGCTTGTCAGCTTCGATAAAGGAATAAGATCGGCGCTGACCGGAGCGGAAATATGCGAAAGGCTTTATGCTCTGACGGAGGAATACGGTACAAGGAATAAATTCCGCGCCCTGATACACAGGCTCGCGGAAAGCCGGACGGAGACGGCGCTCAGCAGGGAGGCTTCCGTATGGGATATTGCTGTGGATATCCTTGAAAAGCTCCATCATGTCATGAGCGGAAAGCCCGTTGACAGCCGCAGCTTTGCCGCGCTTTTCAGACTGTATATCCGCAAAAGACCGATATCGGATATCCCGGAAACCATCAACAGCGTTTCCGTGGGTCAGGCAGGTACGGTGAGGAGCCGTGAGCCGAGGGCAGTATTCGTTATCGGCGCAGCGGAGGGAGTTTTCCCTGCTCAGCCGGGCGCAGTCGGTATCTTTACCGACAGCGAAAGGAGATTTCTGCGTGAAAACCAGCAGGAGGAGATTTCTCTTCCTCTTTACGACAGCGTATACGGAGCAGCCCTTAAAGAAAAAATGCACGTCTATACTACTCTTTGCGCTCCGTCCGAGCGGCTTTACGTCAGCTTTTTCCGTCAGGGGCCTGCGGGAGAGCCGTGTGAGCCTTCTGTGATATTCCGTGAGATAAAGAGGATAATACCTGATGCTCCGGTCGATGAGCCGGAAAGCATATCGGCGGCGTCGCCCGATGATGACCGCCTTGTATGCACTGAAAGACAATGCTTTGATGCCTGTGCGGAATTATGGAATACCGACAGCCCGAGAAGTGAAGCATTGAAGGAATATTATCTTTCCTCTGAAAAATACAGGGACAGGGCAAATGCTATCGGCAGGGCATCACGCCGCGAAGGCTTCAGCCTGAAAAGCAAGGACAATGCCCGCCGGCTTTTCGGTACTCCGCTCAGACTGTCGAGTACGAAAATAGACAAATTCGCCGGATGTAAATTTTCATATTTCTGCGCCTTCGGGCTTGACGCTCTGCCGCTGAAAAAGGCTTCGATGGACAGCGCTCTTTACGGAACGGCGATGCATTATATTTTCGAGCAGCTCATGCGTGACCCCGGAATAGACGAGCTTATGAAAAAGAATGAAGCGGAGCTTAAAGAATTGATAAGATCTGCTCTTGATAAGTGCCTTGATGAGCTTGGCGACCGCAGCGAGCGCGGCAGCCGTTTCCTTGCGGTATGCCGCAGGATAAGGCAGAATGCGCTCAGGGTACTGATGAGAATGTGCCTGCAATTCAGGGAGGATAAATTCCGTCCGGTCGATTTTGAACTTCATATCGGCGGCAGCGTTGATGAAAACCATATCCCCGCATATGAGCTTTCCCTGCCGACCGGGGAGAGGATAATCGTCAGCGGCTTTGTTGACAGGGTGGATACAGCCATGATAGGCGAAAATAAATATATCAGGATAATGGATTACAAAACCGGTCAGGAGCCGTTTGAGCTTGGCAATATCGCAAACGGGATAAAGCTGCAGATGCTTTTGTATCTTTCGGCTATACTCAGAAACGGCAGCGAAAAATACGGCGAGGGACAAAAGCTTTTGCCTGCCGGAGTGCTTTATATCCCGTCAACCTCAAAAAGCAGCACAGGTGCATCAAGCCTTCCGCAGGTGGCAGACGAAAAGCTCGCCGAGCAGGATAGTAATTTCCGTATGCGAGGTCTGCTTATCAGGGACAAGGAGGTGCTTTCTGCGATGGAGCAGGGACCGGAGGGGAAATTTATCCCCGCAGAGGTAAATAAGAAACCGCCGAATGATTTCAGTTCCCGCAGCAGCGTTGTGACAAATGAGGAATTCGATGAGATTTTCCGTTATATAGATATCTGCATAAAAAGGATGGGAGTGGAGCTTTATTCCGGAAATATTTCCGCTGCTCCGTCAAAAAACGCCTGCAAATATTGTCCCTACGGCTCTGTATGCCGCTTTGAAAAGGGCAGCAGGACAGTGAAATATCCGAAATATGATAAAAAAGCAGCTCTTGAACATATAAAGGAAGAGCTGAGAAGGGAGGAAGACGAAAATGACGGCAACTAAGGGATTTGAGCCTACTTTGGCGCAGAAAAACGCTATCAATGCCCACGGAGGCGGTATCACCGTTTCGGCAGCGGCAGGCTCGGGAAAAACAAGAGTTCTCGTGCAGAGGGTCATACGTCTTCTGACCGGAGATGATCCTGTTCCGGCGGACAGACTGCTTATTCTTACCTTCACTAATACAGCCGCCGCAGAAATGAAATCACGTATATCCAAAGCGATAGACGATCTTATCAGCCGGTATCCTGAAAACCTGTTCTACCGCCGCCAACAGCTGCTTTTAGGAAGCGCCGATATCTGCACGATAGACAGCTTTTGCAGCAGGATAGTAAGGGATAATTTTTTCCGTCTCGGTGTGAACCGGGATTTCCGCGTCGGTACGAATACGGAGCTTCTTGAAATACGGCGCAGGGTAATGTCTGATATTATCGAGGAATATTATACCGCTCCGGACAGCAGTGCGGAAAATTATGAGCAGAAAAAGCAGCTGAGTGAAAGCTTCGGCATACTTAGCATGATAATGACCGATGCAAAGCTTGATACCGATCTGGAAAATGAGCTTCTTTGCGCATATGATAAATATGCGTCCCATGCCTTCCCTGATGAATGGATCGACCGCTGTGTCGCACAGTACGACCCGCAGCTTCACGGCGGGGATGCAGGCAGGATAATAATGGAGCTTCTTGCTCCTGCTGTCGGAAGGCTTCGCAGCCTTTACGATGAGGCGATGCAGTACCGCGATGAGCTTGAACAGACAAGAGCCGTAAAGCAGGCGGCAAAAAAGCCCAAAGATATGGGCAAAAAAAATGCATATGATACCATCGCGGATGCATATGACAGCTACGGATATTTCCTGGAGGAAATTGAAGATATATTCAGCGGGGGCGGCAGCATCGCCGGGGCGTCAGGGCTTATTTCGGAATTTGAAAAGATAACCGTGCGCTATGGTGCGACAAAGGATGATACGATAAAGACTGCGGCAGCCGTATTGGGAGAATTTGCCGATACCGTAAAGAAGGAGCTTTTTCCTTGCGCCTGCTTTACACAGGAGGTCATAGATGAAAACAACCGCAGACTGTTCCCGGTAATGAAATGCCTGCGCAGTATCCTTATTGATTTTTCGGAGAGATTTTTTAAGGCGAAAAAGGAAAAGGGAATACTTGATTTCCATGACCTTGAAAGTCTTGTGCTGAAGCTGCTTTATGAAAAGACCGACAGCGGATATGAAATAACCGATTTTGCAAGAGAGACTGCCGCGGGATATGATGAGATAATGGTCGATGAATATCAGGATACGAATGATATCCAGGAAAATATCTTCCGGGCAATATCAAGGAACGAGGAAAATCTTTTTGTGGTCGGAGATATCAAGCAGAGCATATTCCGTTTTCGTGAGGCAAAGCCTGTTCTTTTCAAAAAACGGTGCGCGGCCGGGACTGAATATGACGAAATGGAAAAGCACTTTCCCGCCCTTATCGTTCTGGACAGGAATTTCCGCAGCCGCAGCAGCATTATCGACAGCGTGAACTATATTTTCTCGCTGCTGATGTCTGAGAAGGCGGGGGATATCGAATATGACGAAAAGCAGAGACTTACGGCAGGCGCTCAGTATCCTCCGTCGGAGGGTGCGGATGTCCGGCTGCATATGGTGGAATATGTAAAGAAGGAGCAGTCCGACGATGACGGCGAGCAGCCGGATAAGGAGGATGCCGATAAAATAAAAACAGAGGCCGATTACTGTGCAGGCCTTGTGAGAAATATGATAATTTCAGGAGAAATGGTATTTGATGCCGATGAAAAGCGTATGCGTCCGATGAGATACGGTGATATATGCATACTTCTCCGCGCAGTAAAGAATAAGGCGCATATCTATTCTGCCTCGCTGGAAAGGGCCGGGATACCGTCCTATACCGATACGGAATTTGATCTGCTCGAAAGATATGAGATCAGGGCGGCTATAGCATATCTTAAAATAATTGACAATCCCCTTTCGGATATAGACCTTACCGCGGCGCTGATGTGTCCGGTATCGGGCTTTACTCCGGATGAAATGGCTGAGATAAAGTCGGTGTCGGGCAGAAGCTTCTATAAAAAGCTTATTTTCCTTTCATCCGACAAGGCGGAAAAATCTCCTCTTACGGAAAAGGTCGGGAATTTTATGAAGCAGCTGCGGCTGTTCCGCAGTCTTGCCGTTACGATGCCGGCGGACAGGCTTTTGTGGGAATTCTTTGAGACAACGGCTTTTGTATCGGTAATGAGGGCAATGCCCGAGGGAGAATTCCGTGCGGAAAATCTGAAACGCCTTATGAATTATATCAGTGAATATGAAAACAGCACCGGCGGCGGACTGACAGGATTTGTGCGGCATATACGCTATCTTGAGGAAACAGGGAGCGGTATCAGGGTCGCGGATACAGCCCCGATGAATGCCGTGCGCATTATGACGATACATCATTCCAAGGGGCTTGAATTCCCGGTATGTATTCTTGCAGCCTCCAACAGCCGTGGACTTGACGACCATCCTAGGGTCAATTATCACAGTGAGCTGGGGATAGGACTGAGGGATGTTGATACTGAAAAGCTGCTGCAGTTCAATACCGTACAGTATACGGCTATACAAAGCCTTTCAAGGGCGGAGGAAAAAAGCGAGCTTATGCGTCTTTTGTATGTTGCTCTCACGAGGCCGAAGGAAAAACTCATAGTCCTTTCCACTGTAACGGTCAAAGAGGGCAGTGACCCGTCAAAGCCGGATGGCTACAGAAAATACCTTAATGACCTTGCGCGGCGCATAAGCTTTGAGCCGGATACAGGCAGGATATCGCCCTCTGCTGTAATGAGATGCATTACGTTTTCAGACTGGATATTCAGCTGTGCGCTGCTCAACGGCGAAATGCATGAGCTGAGAAGAGATGCGGGTATTGTCGGCGACAGCAACGGCAGCTTCCCCGGGGAGGAGGTCGTCCTTCCGGCTCTGAGTGTCGGAAGTCCGTGGAAATATGTCCATGCGGTTGGCGCTGATACGGTTTATGCAGCGGAAAGCAGCAGATCTGACGCTTTGGGAGGTACAGGGCTTGCCGCTTTGATGAAAAAGCGATTTGCGGATACTAAAACGGATTACAGTACTCTTATTCCCTCCAAGGTATCGGCGTCGGCTCTTGCACACAGGGGCAAGGTCACGGATTTCACTGCCGTAACTGTTCCTGTATTCGCAAGGAAGGACAGGATATCTCCGACGCAGCGCGGAACAGCTACACATAATTTCCTGCAATATGCCGACCTGCACAAGCTTTACGGGGAAATATCCGCAAGCGGGGATTTCGCCGGTGAAAGAAAGCGTATTGAGGATGAGCGGATAATGACTGCTCAGGAGACTGCCCTGATAGACAGCCGCAGTATCATAAGCTTTGTAAAGAGCAGCCTTTTCAGCCGTATGCTGAATTCCGTAAGGCTTTACAGGGAATATCGCTTTACCGTAAATATTCCGGCGCGTATGGCAGCTCCGGGACTTATCCCCGAGGGTGAGGACGACGGCGGCGCGACCTCGGTGCTTCAGGGCGCTGTGGACTGTATTATCGAAGAGGATGACGGACTTGTCATTGTTGATTATAAGACTGACAGGGTATCGGATGTACAGGAGCTTGTGAAGTCCTACGGTACCCAGCTGGAGCTTTATCGTGAGGCGGCCGGAAAGCTTTTCGGCAAGCCGGTAAAGGAATGTATAATTTATTCCCTTGCGGCAAACAGATCATGTGTTTGCAGCACATCAGGCAGCCTGTAAAAAACTGTTATTTTTTAAGGCAACACCGCACAAAGACCGCCTTACGGCTTAGCACCACATCTGCTTGCTCTTTTTCCGTCATTCTGCACAAAACTCGCTTGATAACCGTCAGGTTTGCACATTCTGACGAAAAAATTGGCGGCGCATCTGCGGCACTATCTTTGTGTGGTATTGCCTTAAATATGTTGAAAAAATATTGTTGATGTTGTATAATGTAGGTAATATATTTTTGAGGAGATGTTTTTATGGGTACGATAAGGAAAAAAATGGTTTCCTCCGCGCTTGCTGCTGCAATGATGCTTCCGCTGATGTCATCGGCGCTGTCGGTAACGTCTTTTGCGGCAGGGGTAAAAACGGTCGATCTTAATAAGGCAGGAGTGTACACCAGGACGCAGGAGGAAATAAAAAACCGTTATTTTGCGGCTCTTCCTGATGACCCGTCAGCACCGGTATATTCCTACAAAGGGTCAAATAAGAACGGGAACTATACCGCAGCCGTACTGACGGACGAAACAAAGCAGAATGTTCTCAGTCTCTCCAATTATTACAGATGGCTCGGGGGATATACCGGGTTCACTCTGAACGAAAACGATAATATCTGGGATTATGCGGCAAAGGGGTCGGTGTTGCTCAGTGTATCGAATTTTTCACATACTCCGAATAAGCCGGATGATATGAGCGATGCCTTCTACAATTCTGCATATTTGGGCACAAGCAACAGCAGCATAGCCTATATATACAGATCCCATGCAACGGGTCAGGATGCGCTTCTGTATACGCTGAGACTCTGGCTCGATGATGACGGCTATGATATTCCCGGTCACCGCGATACTTTCTTTACCCGTAACGGATATAAGCTTGCATATGGTATGTTTACCGATGATTCTACCGGCAAGATATGCAGCTGCCAGACGGTAGGATATTATTACGATCCTAACCCGTCGGGGAAATCAAAAGTCGGAAATGATGAGGCTGCCTATGCATGGCCGGCGCCGGGCTATTTCCCGTCGGACGACCTTTCCGTAAAGGCTCCGTGGACAATTACATTAAATACAGATGAGCTTCGTTATTCCAGTCTGTCCGATCTGACCGTTACCGTGAAAAATGACGCTACCGGCGCGGTCGATACGCGCAAAAGCGGCAGCGGCCTTTATGATACGACCTACTGGGGCAGGACGATAAGCTTTGAGCATCCGACAATATCCGACAGTACTTATCTCGGAAATTCATATACCGTTACGGTAAGCGGTCTGAAGGATGGCTCCGGGGCTGCTGCTCAGCTTACATACAATGTAAACTTCTTCAGCTATTATGATTTCAGCAATACCTCCGCTGTCTATCCTGAAAAGGCAAAGACTGACGATAAGATCAGTATAAAGCTTGACGTTCAGGGTGCAAAGGGCAGTACTCATTTTGATGTATATTATCAGTGGGCAGGAAGCAGTACATGGAAAACCTTCTTTGATGCCGATGAACCTGGTACATATACTACAACTTTCCCGTCTGAGGGTAAATACGGTATCAAGATAATCGCATCAGATACCTCCGGACACAGCGAGGAAAAGATATTCTATGTAAATGTATATGACGAGATACCTGTTGTGCCTGAGCTTGTCAATAGATCAGGCGTGGATAATCCTGATATCACCCTCGGCGATACGGTCAGCATCACAGGCGCAGCTGAGGGCGGAGAAGGTCAGTATACATATTCGTATTATTACAAAAAGAGCAGCAAAACCGAATGGATCTGTATCGGCGAGGAAGATAGCACCCTTACCTCTGCACAATTCACTCCAGGCTCGGCAGTTCCGTATGATGTGATGGTCGTTGTAAAGGACGGCAGCAGCACCGTTTCAAAGACATTCAGCGTCAATGTAAAGAATATTGCTCTTGCAAATAAGTGTACTATCAGCACAACGTCAGTCAAAACCGGCGAAAAGGTCGTATTAAAGGGTGTGGCAGCAGGCGGAACGGCTCCCTATACATATGCATTCTATTACAAGAAATGCACAAGCTCCGAATGGATAAGCATGAAGGAACCGTTTACTACCAAATCCGCATCATTCAAGCCCGGCTCGGCTGTCAGCTATGATGTAAAGACAGTAGTCCGCGATGCAAACGGAGATGAAAAAACGAAATCATTTACCGTATATGCATACAAGAGTGCTCTTGTATGTAACCCGACACTTAATGCCGATACGGTCAGGACAGGCGAAAAGGTCGTTATCAAGGGGGGCGCTTCGGGAGGAACCTCTCCGTATAAATATGCTTTCTATTATAAGAAGAGCAAGAATACCTCATGGACGCTTATCGGTACAGCCTATACCACAAAATCAGCAGCATTCAGACCCGGAAGTGCAACTGCATATGATATAAAGGTCATAGTAAAGGATCTTTCCGGAAAAACAAATACAAAGCTTATGACTGTTTATGTAAAAAAATAACCGCTGACTATCTGCGGAGATCATTTTAATGAGATATTAAAAAACTGCCGTACAATTTTATGTGCGGCAGTTTTTCAATATGTAATAATTTTCAGTGCGGCGGCATATAATACTATAGAATGTCGTATTTGTATTTAGGGCAACACCGCTGGGAGAACGCCTTACGGCTTAGCACCGCATATGCTTACTCTTTTCCGTCATTCTTCACAAAACTCGATTGATGACCGTTAGGTTAACTACGCTCGTTTTGCACAATCTGACGAAAAAATTGGCGGCGCATCTGTGGCACTATCTTTGTGGGGTATTGCCTTAGGCAAAAGCGGCATGAAATCGGAGGTGCGCTGATGGCAGGATTCATTATCGGTCTGGCAGTCGGGGCAGTACTGGGCGTATTTTGTATGGCGCTGTTAAGCTCGGCGTCTGCGGCTGATGACCGTACAGGAGAAGTCGAAAAAGCTATTTTCACAGGCAAAAAAGAATAACGATGCAGCGGAGTGAACAGCAATGTTTTCTCCGCTGTATTTTTTTCTATATAAACACTTGAGGCAGCACCGCTGGGAGACCGCCTTACGGCTTAGCACCATATCTGCTGCGCCCGAAGAAAGTGCCCTTGGGGTACACTTTTTCCGCCGGAAAAGGTTTTCCTCGGTAAGCTTGTGCGGTATTGCCTTAACATATTCCATGCTCCGGTGCCATATAGATAAATAAACCGGATAAAAAACGAATTCGTAAATGAGAGGGAGAGAAAATGCCTATGAAAAACGAAAGCTTTGACAGTGCTGTTTCGGTGCTTTCTCCGGAGCTTGAACAGGTGCTCATGAAAATACCGGAAAGCAGAAAACGCGATATCCAGGAAATAAGACTGCGGAGCAATAAGCCGCTCGTTCTGTCAAGCGGTACACAGACGCTTTTCGTCTGCGGGGACGGAACAATAGTTTATTCTCCCCAGAGAGCATATGTATGCAGCGGCAGGGATATTTTCGATACCTTCCGCAGAATGTGCAGCTATTCAGTTTACAGCAGACAGAGCGATATCCGCGAGGGCTTTATAACCGTAAGCGGCGGCCACAGGGTCGGGCTTTGCGGAACGGCTGATGTGAGGGACGGGAGGATCCATTCGGTCACGGATATAACCTCGCTGAATATACGCATCGCACGCAGGATAGACAGCGCCGCAGAAAAGCTTATGCCATGTATCATGCCGCTTGACGGCGGAGTGCTTATCGCGGGCGCTCCCGCTTCGGGAAAGACCACTCTTCTCAGGGATATAGCAAGAAGGCTTTCTCTGGGGGTGAACTGCCCGGTGACGAGAACCTGCGTGATAGACGAAAGAGGGGAGCTTTCCTGCGGTACGGAGCTGGGGCTATGTGATGTCATGAGGTTTTATCCCAAGGGCGAGGGAATACTTCATGCGGTCAGGTCGCTGTCTCCGCAGGTGATAATATGTGACGAGGTCGGAACTCCGGAGGATGCCGAGGCTCTGACCCGGGGCGCAAATGCAGGTGCATATATAATCGCAACTATCCATGCCGGAGGAAAGGGACAGTTTTTCCGCCGTGTACAGACCGCAAAGCTTCTTGAAACAGGAGCCTTTACAAAGCTTGTTATGCTTGATACCCCTGACAGGCCGGGTCGCTTTACCGATATTACCGACCTTTCCGACAGAAGGTGGGCGGTATGACGGCTGCAAGGATGACGGGCGGGATAATGCTCATAGTATGCGGAGCACTTGCGGGGCTTTATGCATCGAAACGACTGAAAAGACGAGCTGACTTTCTTACGCAGTATTTAGTATTTCTGACCAGAGCTGAAACTATGATAAGCTATTGCAGTCTGGAAATATCGCGTATCGCCGCAGACCCGGGAGATGCACCGCTGCTCGGAACTATGCTTTCGGTTTGCCTGTCGGAGCTTGACAGCGGCAGAGAGCTTTCCGCGGCTTGGTGCGCCGGCGTCAGGGCAGCGGAAAATGAAGGGCTGCTGCGCGGCGGAGACGTTTCTCTTGTCATGAGCTTCTGCGACGGCTTTGGCTCTGCCGGTACGGATGAAGAGATAGCAAGACTGCGCCTTCACAGGGAGCTTGTGCGACAGAGACTGGAGGTGCTGAACGAGGAAGCTGCAAAGCGGCAGAAGCTCTACAGGGTGGTCGGGACATTCTGCGGTGCGATGGCTGCGGCTATAACGATATAAGGCAATACCGCAAAGTATGTCCACCCGATCCTATAGACAGTGCTGCCCAAAGCAGGAAATTATTGTCCGTTGATATGCTGAGTGTTTTTGAAAACAGAGGGCTGAATAAATGAATGTGGATTTTATTTTCAAAATTGCCGCGATAGGTATTATTGTCGCCGTGCTGAGCCTTGTTCTTTCGCGCTCGGGGAGGGAAGAACAGGCGATGATGACGACCCTTGCGGGGCTTATCGTGGTGCTGCTTATGCTGGTGGAAAAAATATCCGACCTTTTCTCCACCATAGAAAGTCTTTTCGGGTTCTGAAAATGCTTGCGGTATGCGCCGCAGCGCTGACAGCGGCTTTTGCAGCCGCGGCGCTAAAAAAATACTCCCCCGAGACCTCGGCAGTGATAGCGATTGCCGGAGGAGCAATGATATTCACGACGCTGCTTATCCGTTATGTGCCGGTACTCGGTCAGTTAAGCGCATATTCGGAGAAAAGCGGACTTAACGCTGATTATGCTGTCATTCTGATAAAAACGGCAGGCATCTGCGCATTATGCAGCTTTACAGCGGATTGCTGCCGGGATAACGGACAGCAGGCTCTGGCATCAAGAGTGGAACTTGGAGCAAGACTGACGATAATAACGATAGCACTTCCGCTGTTTGAAAATATACTGCAAACGGCGTCGTCGCTCCTGACGGCTTCACAGTAACGGAGGAAAGAACCGGAATGAAAAAACTTGCAGCAATTATAATTATTCTTTTCTGCGCCCTGAATATAAGCCTTCCGGTCACAGCGGCAAGGGATGATGAGGACAATATTTTTGATGAGCAGCTGCGTATAAGCGGAGCGGATACGCTTTATCCCTCACTCCCGTCACAAACACGGGAAATGCTTTCGGAAATGGGGATAGACGGCATTTCCGAAAGTGTCCTGCATGACGGATGCACCGCCTCCATACTTGAAAAGACCGGAGCGCTTGCAGCGCAGAAGGGCAGCGGTATTTTCGCATCGGCAAGTGTATGTCTGGGGATACTCCTTATCGGCTCGCTCCTCGGAGAAAAACGGCAGGCTGCGCTTGGCGGCGCCGGTACGGCTGTCGGAACGCTTTGCATCTGCTGTGCGGTGATAACGCCGCCGGACGGGTCATATCGGCTCTTACGGGATTTGCAGCGCTCTATGTCTCGGTGATGGCAGGTCTGCTGATCGGCTCAGGAAATCAGAACAGTGCGTCCTCATATTATACTCTCCTTATGGGCAGCTCGCAGGTAATTACACAGCTTTCCGCAAAATTCATCATACCGCTTATAAATGTATTTACGGTGCTTTCGGTTTCCGCCTCGCTTTCGGGAGAGGTAAGGCTCTCTCCGCTTTGCACCTCATTATATAAATTTGTCAAATGGGTGCTTACCTTTGTCATGAGCGTATTTGCGACCGTCCTGACCTCACAGACACTTGCGGCGTCATCTATGGACAGGGTGAGCAAAAGAGCATTGTCCTTTACCGTAAGCTCCTTTGTTCCCGCCGTCGGAGGAGTCCTGAGCGAAACGCTCGGCGCCTTTACCGGAAGCCTTGAGATGCTGAAATCCGGCGCGGGAGTATTTATCATAATCGCCTGCGGATGCATAGTCCTGCCGGTACTGGCGGAATGTTTTATATGGCGGGCGGTGCTTATGCTGCTTGCTGCTGCGGCGGAGCTTTTCGGGACGGAGCGTATGAAAACGGTATTTACGATGCTTTCCGACACCATAGGGATGCTTACTGCGGTGCTTTTGTGTGTGGTGTCTGTATTTATTATTTCGACCGTAATAATTCTTATTGCAGGGAAGTGATGGCTTGGAAAAAATAAACAGCTGGGCGCTTTCGGTCATTGTCTGTGCGGTGATAGTGAGCATTGCCGGTATGCTTCCGAAAAGCAGGGGAACGGAAAAAACGGTGAGGGCTGTTTTAGGAGCATTTATGCTTTGTGCCGTGATACTTCCGTTTGGCGGGGAGCTTGCCTTCGCGGGGGATACGATCCGGGAAATAAGCATACCTCCGCTTGAAGAGAAACATGATATCGAAAATGCTGGAAAGCGCCTTACGGAAAAGCGCATAAGAGGGCTGATAATATCAAGGCTGGCACAAAGGAGTATAGTTCCCGGTGATGTCAGGGTCAGGCTGTCTTCGGATGAGGGAGGGAGTATATCCTCGGTAAGCGCGGAGATTTTTTTCAGCAGGACTGATCGCAGCAAGGCTGAAACTGCCGCAGAGTATATCCGGACAGCGCTCGGTATAGAATGTAAAGCTGTTATCGGGGAATGAAAGCCTCATATTTCCCGGGCGCAAAGCATACTATATAAAGGATAAAGGCACTGCTCCGAAGCACTTCCGGCGTCAACACGCGGGTTCGTTTTGCTCCGGGCACAAGGCAAAGCGTTATAACAGAAGTGCATCGCCCTTGCTTACAGAACATCAGAGGCACTGTCTTTGTGTGGTGCTGACTGAAAAAGAACGGAGGGATAGGGTTGAAGGAAAAGGAGGATGAAAGGGAACCGAAGAAATCGGCAGAGGGGCTCATCGGCAGACTGCTCGGCAGCGACAGGGCACTTACGGTTATCGTGATAGTCGGGCTGGTCGGTATCGGACTTATCTTCATATCCTCCTATATACGTCCGCCGTCAAAGGACAGCGCGGCGTCTGTTGAGGAAAGTATCGGCGCCGAAAATTCCGGACTGGAGGAATACCGCAGCAGCATTACGCAGGAGCTTGGGAATATGCTTGCGAGTATCGACGGTGTAGGAAAGACAAAGATAATGATAACCCTCGACGGAGGTGTCAGAAATATCTATGCGACAGATACCGATACCAACGGCAGGGAGACCTCACGGAAAAACGGCGAGGATGAAAACGCCGATAAGCAGAATACAGAAAAGCGTTCCTGTATCCTCGTGCGTGGGAAGGACGGTTCCGAAAAGGCACTGACTGTCGGGAAAATGATGCCGCAGGTCAAGGGTGTGCTTATAGTCTGCGAGGGAGGGGATGACGGGGATATCGTTCAGAGGGTAAAGGATGCCGTTTCGGCGGCTCTGGATATTTCACAGTCGCATATCTGCGTGAGCAAACTGGGATGAAAATAATTTTTTATTGGGGGAATTATTATGACATTCGGAAAAAGACAGCTTGTTATAGCAGCATTGGTGGCAGCTCTGGGAGCAGCGGTATATCTTAACTGGCAGTTTACGGGGAATACTCCTGCTGCAGTAACACAGGCGGAGGAAAGCTCCGAAAAGCAGCTCGGTCAGACAACATATGTAAATACGGAGGTTAGCAGCCAGTCATATACAAAAAACGAAAGTAGTGCCGAAATGACAGATAAGGTTAAGCCGGTCAATTCCTCTCCGAGCAGTGTCGATGAGGGAAGGTTCGCCTCTGAAAGGGCTAAGCGCAGACAAGGAAACGCCGATGCTGCATCAGCACTTGCCGAGGTCGTTGAGGCTGCATCCTCAAGCGAGGCTGCAAAAAAGGATGCCGTTGCTTCTGCCGAAAAGCTTGCCATGCTTATAAAGGCACAAAGCGATCTTGAAAGTGCGGTGAAGGCAAAGGGCTTTGAGGATGCCTTCGTTTCAGTCAATAACGGCAGCTGCGCGGTATGGGTCTCGGGAGGAAAGCTCGATGATGCGGCGGCTATCGCAATAAAGGATATGGTGAACCGTCAGGCTGGTATCGGCTTCGATAAAATAACTGTGGCTATGGCAAAGTAACAAATGAGTTTGAAACAATAAAAAGATGGTTAAAAAAATGTAATCATTTTTTAATAAATCCGGGATCAATAAATTGTAAATAGTATACTTTTTGAGCTAAAAATGCATCTAAAATTACCAGTGACAATGTTATATTATTGTGCATTTGGTAGAAATATGAAATATCAGCGATCCTTATTGAAATAATTCTGTAATTTTTCTTGCAATAATTATTAAAAAACTGTAATATATAGAGGTGAGAAAAAATATACGGAGGTATTGGTTTGAAAAAAATAGTCAAGTTTCTTTCAGTAGTGATCGGTGCGGCTCTTATAGCACCTGTATGTTCAGCAGTTCCCTCTGGTAATGATGTAAATGCAGTTTCTCTTAATACACTAAACGGTGACGATATGTTTTTCAAGCAGCAGGGTCATTACACCTGTACGCTTTGTGCAAATGCGATGCTCCTGAGAAGGACAACAAGACTTCTCGGCGGCAACTGGCAGGCTGTTACCGAAAGCAGCTGCCGCGGCAGTATGTGGTACGACGCCGGAATGGCTATAACCTATAACTACAATGGTATCAGTGTTGATAATGAGCGTATCTACGGTCCGTCAGCAAATAAGATAAAGTCTCTTCTTGAAGAGCATCCGGAGGGTATCGTGGCATATGATTATGATTATCCCCATGCCATACTCGTCACGGATTATACGGACGGAAAATTCTATTGTGCCGACCCGGCAAACAATACTCCCTCGGGACGTATCGAGGTATCCCAGTCCCTTCTGGATATAAATGATATCGAGGATTACTGGTATGTAACAAGTTATGTTCCGAAGCCCTCCGAGGATTATAAGATCAATAACAAATCTTCGATAAATTCACAGAAGATCGCTGTCGGAAATGAAATAGTCCTGACCGGCGCAGCTGATGGCGGCAAGGGCGGTTACACCTATAGTTATTATTATAAGAATGACCTTGTAAAGGAATGGAAAAAGTTTGCCGGCGGAAATACCGCAAAATATAAGCCCGATAAAGAGGGCAAATGGTATTTCAGAGCAGAAGCCTGCGACAGTGAGGGAGTCAATGCAGTAAAGGATTTCACTGTTGCAGTAAATAAAAAGCCTGTGCTTGATGTCAGCGTTGAAAAGGATACTATCTCTTATGGTGAGGATATCAGGATAAGGTTCCTTGCATCACAGGGCGCAGGCACATTCAGATATGATGTCGATGCGGTAAAGCCGAGCGGTGCTTCGGTCAATCTCCGCAAGAATTTCCAGTATTCAGGGTTCACCTATCATCCCTGGGAGGCAGGAACTTATAAGCTTACCGTTAAGGTAAAGGATATGATGGGCAATACGGCATCGGAAAATATCAGCTTTACCGTAAAACCCGGACCGCTGAGCAATAATTCTGTTGCTGACAAGGCAAATGTCGTATACGGACAGAATATTGGTTTTAGCGGCACAGCCTCCGGTGGAGCCGGCGGATATCTTTACAAATTCACAGCGGTTAAGCCCGGCGGCAAGACCGTAGTACTCAGAAAATACACATCCTCTCCTGCATACAGCTATCATCCGTGGGAAGAGGGTACATATAAGGTAATTGTGAGCGTTAAGGATAATGACGACAATGTTGAAAAGAAAGAGATAAGCTTTACAGTAAAGGCAAAGCCTCTCGGAAATAATGCCTCTGCAAGCAGCAGTACAGTTAAATTCGGCAGTAATGTTACATTCAGAAGCACAGCAGCAGGCGGCAGCGGCAGATACGAATACAAGTATTACGCTGTAAAGCCCGGCGGAGCAAGAGTTAATCTGAAAAAATTCAGCAGTGTTTCATCCTATACATATCATCCCTGGGAAAAGGGTACATATACAATTGAAGCGGTTGCAAAAGATACCTTCGGTCAGACGGCTGTAAGCTCATTCAAGTTTACGGTTGAATGATTCAGGGCAATACCGCACAAAGATAGTGCCGCAGATGCGCCGCTAAACGAACATCGAATGTCTTTGAGGATATCTTGCCGAGGCTGTCCTTAGCCTTTATATAAATGACGTAATCTACGTTTGCAGAAGGCTTGATGCTTAATGTGGTATTGTCGGAATAATCCTGCTTGGTGGTCCACTTGTTTGTTGTAGCCTTCCTGTACATTACCTTATACTGATAATTGCCGGCTCCTCCTGTTGCTGAACAATTGATCTTTACCTTCTCGCCCAGCGTGATGCTCTCGGCGGATACAGATGATGTATTATTAAGCGGCTCGAGTACGTTGACTGTGAGATATTTCTTGGATATATTATCATACTCGTCCATTGCCTTGACGCAGATCTCATATGTGGTGGCTGTTTTCGGCTTGAAGCTTACGGTACTGTTTGTATCGAATTCCTGGAGAAGTGTCCATTTTTTGCTGCCTGATTTCCTGAAGAGCACCTCATATGCCTTTTCTCCCAGACCGCCGGTTGCACTTGCATTGACAATTACCTTGCTTCCGGCTGATACGGTTTCGGATGCGAGCGAGGAGGTATTAGTCAATTTATCATATACATTAACAATGAAGAATAGATCAGCTTCATCGCCGTAAGTGTCTCTTGCTGTAACACGGATCTCATAGGGAACAGCCTTTGAGGGCTTTATCTTTATCTCGTTGTTATCTGAGAAATCCTGCTTTTTAGTCCAGGTCTGGCTGTTGGCCTTTCTGAAATACACTGCATAGGTATATTCACCGCTGCCGCCCTCTGCGGAAGCACCGATGTGGATATAATTACCGAGCTGTACAGCCTCTTCTTCAACTACGCTTGTATTTTCAATAGGTTCAACCTCGCCCCAGGAGCTCTGATATTCTTCTTCGGTAGTGATATACTTGACTCCGGCCTGAAGGAGAGCAGCATTAGCCTGTGCGTATGTCATTTGATCATACTGACCGGCATTGAGCACAAGATCATCGCTTGTGGAGCCGTCTTCCTTGAAGCCTCTGAGTGAAAACTGTACGTTATAGGTTATTGAAGCTGAATATGCGATAGCCATAGCATCCTCGGTAAGCAGGAAATTATTGCTCTCGGTCACGCACACTTCGTC
Organism: uncultured Ruminococcus sp.; assembly: GCA_902801055.1. Classification (GTDB taxonomy): domain Bacteria; phylum Bacillota; class Clostridia; order Oscillospirales; family Acutalibacteraceae; genus UBA1213. The sequence goes on from CADCGS010000081.1 coordinate 18,823, forward strand.
AAGCCAGGTCTTTACAGGAGAAACCTCATCCCACATTGAATAAAGGGTCATATTTTCGACAACAGTGTCATTTTCAAAATCCCATTCACGCTCGTCTTCGGTATACCATCCGATGAGCACACATCCGTCGATCTCCGGAGCTTCGGGTTTCTGGATAAGGCTGCCGATCTCGACCTTCTGATCGGGGAAGGTATAATTATCGACTGATGCAAAGCTTACGGTAAGGTACCAATCGTCCTCAAATTCTGCCTGAGTTGTAATATAAGCTACGCCGGCTTGTGTAAGGGAAGCGAAAGCCTGTGCATAAGTTATCTGATTGTATTCACCTGCTTCAAGAATAAGTGTCGGATCCGTAGAACCGTCTTCCTTGAAGCCTTTAAGGGTTTCAGATACGGTATAAGTCTTTAATGCATTAGAAATTACCGGTAAAGAATTGGCGCTGACCGAGATCTGATCTTTTGTGAAGGTACATTTTGCTTGTAACCATTCCAGATAAGGTGATTCCTCCAGATCGCCCAGTTGCTCATTAAAATCAAGGTCATCATTATCTGCTGCATTTGCGACAACCGAAGCTTCTCCGGAAGCAACGGATACAACGCAGGCGAGAGCCGGGACACCTGCAACTGAGACAGCGAGCATAGCTGTCAGTACTTTTTTCCATAAATTATTTTTTTTCATTGACTAAATCCTCCTCTTGAATATTTATATGCGTTAAAGCAGTCCGGCGGACTGCATCCAACCAAAGAAAGAATAAGAGTGTGCATGAATAATGCACAACTATGCATAAAATGAACAAAATAGTCCAACTATGATGATTATTATATCATATTTTATGAACTTTTTCAATTTCTTTTCAATAAAAAACTGAATAATTTAAAAATTTACAATTCATTAATATTATTCCAAAGCCGCCGTTATCCCTTCTTGTGCGTGTATATGCTGTTGAGCTTCTTGCTGAAAGTAATTGCGATATATCAATGTCAAAGCCGCACCTGTCAAAAAAGCACGAACGTGAGTTATGAATGTTCGGTACGAGTGCAGAACTGAGCGAACCCCGCGTGCTGCGGAGGAGTATGGGGTAATTATTCAGGAATTATAATATAATGCACATTTCTGATTTGCCGAGCATATAATAAGACAGACATGGAAAAACGCAATAAGAAAAGAAATTAAAAAAATTTTAAAAAAAGCCTTGACATTTGATACCGGATGTAGTATGATATTAACTGTCGCTGAGAGACATACGGTTTTTCCGGTGTCTGAAAGTCGATGTGGGAGCATAGCTCAGCTGGGAGAGCATCTGCCTTACAAGCAGAGGGTCACAGGTTCGAGCCCTGTTGTTCCCACCATACGGTCCGGTAGTTCAGCTGGTTAGAACGCTAGCCTGTCACGCTAGAGGTCGACGGTTCGATCCCGTTCCGGATCGCCATTTGCCTTTGTAGCTCAGTCGGTAGAGCAGGGGACTGAAAATCCCCGTGTCGGTGGTTCGATTCCGCCCGAAGGCACCATATGCGGATGTAGCTCATCTGGTAGAGCGCAACCTTGCCAAGGTTGAGGTAGCGGGTTCGAGCCCCGTCATCCGCTCCAAAGAGCTTAATGCTTTGTTAAGCTCTTTTTTCATAAGGCGACATAGCCAAGTGGTAAGGCACGAGTCTGCAAAACTCCGATTCCCCAGTTCGAATCTGGGTGTCGCCTCCATTTATAAAGGCTTGGTCTTTTGCATTTGTAAATGACCATTGCCTTTAAATAACATTACAAATCATATTGTAGTGTTATTTAAAGGCAATTTTTCTGTTTGTGAAGTGGTTCAGGGGGTTACCTTTATTAAGCTATCAAGCATGATTGATCATGCTGTTTTTTTATAGTTGTGCTTTAACAACTTATATAGATTTTTGGTAGCCTTTCTACCGTTGGCGTGTATTTACGCTCATTCATACACTGAATTTTGGATAAAGTCAATAGTATTCATAGGCTGTTTTCATAAATGAAAGCGGTCTTTTTTGTTATGGTTATATAAATCAAATTTTTCGACTGGGGGTGAAATATAATGGAACAGCAAAATTCATGTGCTGAATGCCTTAATTTAGGTCGTGCGGTTTATTGTATGCAGTGTGTGAGAATGAATAAGGGACACAAGGATATGTTCCGAAGCAGCGTTCCTGTTTCTCTCCCCCATAAGCATAACAACATCACAACCAATTATTCACAGGCTGAGAAAAGATAAATGATATGATCCGTTCACTCTCAAAAAGGGGAACCAGTTCCCCTTTTGAAAATAGGAACTGATTCCGCTTTTTTTACTTCGATAGAAGATGCTTTGTTCTTAAAAATGAAACAGACCCTCCACTAATGCGGAAGGTCTGTATTTTTATACCTCTTTCTTTATTCACTCATACTATTTTACAATAATTTGTCCTCCTAAAACCTTCGGTGCAGAATAAAAAATTTAAAGCATTGGAGATGTTTTGAAGTATTTTTTGTAACCAATTATGATAAAATACGAGTAGTTATATAGAAGGACTTTGAAAGGAGGTCTTTGCTATGACTGATTCAAAGATCGTAGAAATGTATTGGGACAGAAACGAGCAGGCTGTAACTGCAACATCGGAGAAATACGGTACATACTGTTATACTGTCGCTTACGGGATTCTGCACAATGTAGAGGATTCCAAGGAAAGTGTGAATGATACCTATATGTCCGCATGGAACAGTATGCCGCCGCATAAGCCAAGTGTTTTGAAAACCTTTCTCGGAAAGATAGCGAGAAGGATCTCCATTGACAGATGGAGGCGAAAAACCGCAGAAAAGCGTGGCGGCGAGATTGCAGAGGTATTGGATGAGCTATCAGAATGTGTTGCTGCAAGCGGTGATCCGATAGCCGAAACGGAAAAAGAAATGCTTGATAAAACCATCAACTCTTTCGTCAAAGAGTTAAAGGACACAGAACAAAGGGTATTTCTTTGTCGTTATTGGTATGCAAAATCCGTAAAGGAGATCGCAAAGCTTTTTGGCTTTTCCGAAAGTAAGGTCAAGGTCATGCTGATGAGGACGAGGAACAAGCTGAAAGCAAGACTTGAAACGGAGGGATTATTATGACAAAATTCGATTTATTTGACAGCATCGGCAATGTAGATGATGAGCTTATCGAAAAGGCGGTTAAGCCGAAAATGAACAGTACCAACATGAGGCTCTTTCTTATAACCGGAAGTATTGCTGCTTGTGCGGTTATCGCCGTTACGGTTGTTTTTTTAACGTCAGGAAATAACACAGCACTTGAAACAAGCGTTCCTTCCATCGGTGGTTACACGGAAAAGGGTGCTGAAATATCATCAGATATCACAACCGGAGGATCAGATTCAGAAATACCGCATACAGAGGAATCGTATGATACTGACGTTGAGATCATCACTTCAGATATCTTCTATGTAAAAGAAGGCAAAATAGAAAAAATGCCTGTGGAACACGAGGCAACTCCGCAGGCTGTCTTTGAGCTTTGGAAGACAATGAATAACATTGGTGATGAGGTAAAACTGCTATCCGTGAAAATTGAGAGCAATGGAATTACAGAGGAATCAGTAATCGACGGTCGTGGCGTTGCAACATATCATGTCGGAACCGATCTTACACTTAATCTTACGATAACCAAAAACATTGAAAACTATTATTCAAGAACAAGTAAAAGTTTATTGTTAGATTCTCTGGAAAGAACCATGTATCAATCATCAGAAATAAAATACGGTGAATTAAATCTGATACTTGAGGAGGGATAAGTATGAAAAGGTATTTTTCACTATTTCTTTGTGCCTTGTTATGCATTGGAATCACAGGTTGCAAAGGATCAGGCAGTACCAAAGTTCAGACTTACGAAAAAAGTGGCGTTGCAGAAAGCACAATCGAAACACCAGAAAACAGCAAAAATATATCTGATGAATTTTCAGACACAAAAGAAACAGACAAGAATATGACCGATATAGTTGACAGGGATGGCAGACATATAGGTCAGATACCCTTTAATACCGGAATTACACTGACAAACAGCGGTATTTTCTATACAACTGTTATTTCAGGTGCGGCAAGCCCGGACACTGTCACTGTCGGAATGAACGAGGGCGCAAAGGATAAAGTCATATATCATCTGTATGACACAAAAACCTGCGAAAGCTATACCTTTGGCAGTATAACTGATCAGGATTACGAAGCGGGATACTGCCGGACGGAACTTGACGGAAAATTATATACCCTCATTACAACCGGAAACGCATTGGACAAAGATCCTGATCCGTTACTGCTTGTAGAGTTCGATCTGCAGGCACATACGATAAATCAATACACCATTTCCGAAAACGGCTTTCCATATACATCAATGACAAGTGTTAATGATAAGCTTCTCATACTCAATCACGATCAAACAGACGTGCTTGATGATAAGCTGTATTTATTCGACACCAAAAGCAAGCAGACAGAACAGGTCATGCAGTTTGAGCTTAACGGAAATACATTTGATACGATAAGGTCGATGTACAGCGACGGAAAGAATATTTATATTCTGCGTCTGCATTTTGAGGGAGAAAACAATGTCACAATGTTCCTTGACACATACGGTTTTGACCTCAAAAAGCACTCCGAGAAGGATATTTCATCTATGCTGAAAGAAAGTGCAGGAAAAAATTTTGTTCCTGAGGATGTAGCAAATGAGATAAAGCAGATGGTCAGCAGATTTATGGTGTTGGATGAAAAATATGTTTACTATGAGAATTTCAGTGCAACGAGATTTTTGGGAAATATTGAGGACAGTAAGATATTTGGCGAGACCGAAGGTGCAGGCGATATGTTCCTTGCATCATCCGGAAGCGGAGCTCCTTTCTTCTACTGTATTTTCGGAGGGGCAAACAACGAAAACAGCATATATGAATTAAAAAACGGTACTCTCGAAAAAACGGTTTTCAAAGCAGATGATGACCGCTATTATATAACAGCCGCTTCACGAAGTCCTGACGGAAAAACTCTCTTACAGGTCGATTATACAAACCCTGAGGACAGAAACGACAGCCTTCCTGCAAAGATTTATTATTTTTGAAATAGTACCTGTTATTTGCTGACAAAAGAACAAATAATTATTTCATGACTCTCAAAAAGGGGAACCAGTTCCTCTTTTTGAAAAATAGGAACTGGTTCCTGTTTTGCTTAAAACGATGACCTATGTCATCATTTTCAAAAAGACAACCCCCTCCGCTATGAACTGTTTCACGGTGGGGGATTATTATATATAAAAATAAGCAGAGGAAAGATCAGTCTCTCCTCTGCTGTCGTTGTTATGCTGTAACGATATTGGTTTTTGTGAATATTTCAGGGTCGGTTTTTATTACGCTCAGAAAACGTCTTGCAATACCGATAGGCTTATTAGTTCCTGCTTCCCATGCTTCTACTGTTTTTACTGATACACCGATCGCCTCTGCAAATGTTGCCTGTGTCATGCCAAAGCTGAGACGAATATCCTTTATTTCTGCGGAGGTGAGATCTGGTACAGGTGTTACGGTACACTTTGCTGTCCGGGCTTTAACATTGCCTTTTTCGTATTCAACTGCTTCATTCAATCCCTGAATTATGCTTTCGTAAACATTCATAGATCAATTCCTCCTTTGTATTGAGTCTTCAAGAAGCTTTATGAGCTTCTTGACTTCATTGCGTTCGGATTTTGACAAATTATCCTTTTCATTTTTAGAGTATGCTGTTATCAGATATATTCGTTCATATACAACAAAGTCAACGTAACATACCCTGACACTACCGCTTTTGCCTCGATTTTCAAATGCAAAACGTATTTTTCGCAACCCGCCTGTACCTTGGATAACATCACCTTTGAATGGATTTACTGTTAGTTCCTCCTGTAATGATTTCAAATCATTATCGGTAAGCCCTAACTCTCTCCACCTTTTATCAAATTCAGGCAGCATAACAAACTCCCTTGTCATAACATCACCGCTTTCTATAATTATTATACCCTATTAAATAGGGTGTGTCAAGAAGTTTTCAGATTCTTCTCCCAAGCTGAGTGTTTCTCATATCCGTTTCGGTCTTGCTGACAGCCATATAGACAGCCTGCCTCTGACCGACGATTATCACCTTGCTTTTGGCACGGGTGACGGCGGTGTAGAGAAGATTTCGTTTCAGCATAATGTAGTAGCTTTTCATCATCGGAATTAT
>CADCGS010000082.1:0-3907 GCA_902801055.1 uncultured Ruminococcus sp.
TATTGTTACCTCCGGTTATGTTGGTTTGGTCGCTTAACATTTTACCACAGGTTTCAATATGGGTCTATTCTTTTTGCCATTTTATTTTACAACTTAGCTGCATCCGGACAGCATCAGTTTTATCTGAATATTTTCCGGTTATATCTGTATATCCATACAAAGCAGAAGCGCCGCCTGAGAGCAGGCAAGCTCTCGTTTGATTAAGGGATGGACGGCGGAACTGCATTAAAAAAGGAAAAATAAGTCCACCCGAATAATTCAGATGGACTTACCTTTATTTGCATATAATTATAAACGCAAAGATAGCAGTAATAATGATGATCCCGATTTGCAGACACTAAACTGCATCATGCTCTTGTTTTTCAATGAACCTGAGAATATCATTATAGACCTGGATCTTGTACCTTTCGTGAAGGATATCGTGACGCATACCGGGATAAAGCCTGCACCGGACGTCCGTATAGCCGAGAATATTCAGAAAACGCATCGCTTCAACAAACTTTCTTTTTGATAAAGCACACGGATCATCTTTTCCAGAGAAAAAACGGATAGGCATATCAGGATTCTGGGGAACGTAATCTCCGGAATAGGTCAGCATTGATAATCTGAGCATCTGTTCATATCCGTTGTTCGTGAACAAAAATCTGCACATGGGATCGTTATTGTGTTCTATTACAGCCTCACGTTCAGAATTTGTCCAGGCATTGTGCAAATGCTCATTCCAGAATTTCAGCTCATACGATACTCCCATAATAAGCAGCTTAGCCAGTCTTGAACGGTATTTTTCTCCCTCAAACTTTTCCAGAAATTTAAGGATGGACAGACCCTGCTTTATCATTCCTGATCTTGACGGACTGCCGATAATGCATAATTTATCAATATCCGCATCATATTTTCTGATGTAGCACCTTGCTGCAAGGGAGCCCATGCTGTGACCGATCATGATCACAGGAAGATCACTCCTGCCGCATTTTTCAGCAGCATACTCCTTGACCTCAGTTGTTATTTCATGCAGATCCTCTATCAGCGCCATATATCCGCCCTCGTACCAATAACCCCTGTCACTGGCATCGAGAACACTTTCACCGTGACCCCGATGATCGTTTATGATAGTGATATAGCCGTGAGATGCAAGATATCTCATAAAAGCAGCATATCTTCCTTTATGCTCGTTTTTTCCGTGGACAAACTGTACAATACCTTTAATATCCTCCGGTTTTTCAGGTTCGATCCTGAGCACGCAAATCGGCAGTTTATCCGAGCCTGAAATATGTTTGTAAATCGTTTCATTAATACTTAACTTATTCATGCGCTTGGCTCATCTTTCAATACTTCATGACGAATGATTTTCTTTGATGAATTTTTCAGGAAGGGATACCTCCTTATCACAAGTCTTGAAAGCTGTTTATATGTCGGCTGAGCCTTATTATATTCATCAATGACAGCCTGCAGAGCCTCCTGTACCTCCTCATTACTCATATTTTCAATTGCTTCCTGTTCAGGATAAATACGGGCAGTAAGCAAATTATCCTCACCTGTTACAATGATCTCGCTGATAAGATCATTGAGAGCAAGCTTTGTCTCGATCTCCTCGGGGGAGATATTCTCGCCATTGGAAAGAATGATAAGGTTCTTTACTCTGCCGTTGATAAACAGGTAACCGTCCTCATCGAGATAGCCCTTGTCACCGGTATGGAGCCAGCCATCTTTAAGGGTCTCCTCAGTTTCCTTATCCATTTTGTAATAGCCCTTCATTACGCTTGTACCGCGGACAAGGATCTCTCCGTTTTCAAATCTGATCTCAACATTTGATAGAGGCTTGCCGATAGAACCCGGTTTGCCCTCGCCGATATTGTTAGAGCTTATTACAGGGGAACATTCTGACATACCATAGCCTTCATAGACCTCTATGCCATATTTTGCGAATTCATCAATATAATAAGGATCGAGATGTGCACCGCCTGTAAAGATATATTTCATTTTGCCGCCGAATACCTTTTCAGCGAGAACCTCCGCCGGAGCCTGTCCTTCAAGGGATTTCAGCCTTTTATATATGGTTTCGACCATAAGCGGAACCATAAGCATGACCTCGGGTTTATAGATACCCATATTCCTTACTATATGGAAAAGCGAATCATTTATGCACAGAACCGCACCCATCATGAATCCGTTCAGCCAGTCCATTGACAGACAGAAAGCATGATGTACCGGAAGAACGGTCATAAATACAAGACCCGGATCCAGATCATAGAGAATAGCCTCAACATTACAGTAAAGGTTGCTCTGTGTCAGCATAACGCCCTTACTTTTTCCGGTCGTGCCCGATGTATAGACTATCATCGAGATATCTTCCTCAGTCGGTATTTCGACCTCAGCAATATCCGCGCCGGCAGTTTTCAGATCAGAAACAGTTTCTGTACCCTCAGCTGCGTCGCCGGAAAGCATCCATATTTTTTTGACGCCCGGACAATTTGTCCTGATCTCACCGGCAAGTGAAACAAATTTCTTATCAAGGAATACGCCCTCCGAATCGGAACGATTTACAAGATCAATCAGATCCGCTGCCGGAAGAGCAGAATCAAGCGGTACTGCTGTATTAGTGCTTGAAACAACGGACATATAAGCCGTTATCCACTCAACAGAGCTTGTACCTATCAGGGCGATATGCTTATGCGAAAAGTCCTGGGCTGCAAGACCTTTTTTAATAGATAATGTTTCTGCTGCAAGTTCGCCGTAGCTTTTTTCAAGGACGTTCTTTTTTTCAAGCCAGCGGACAGCAGGAAGATCTGAATATTTTTCTTGACAGGTTTTCCATAATGTATAAAGTGTTTTTTCCATATATATATCACCCATTATTCTTCAATATATTCCTGCAGCAATTCCATAGCACTTTCTACTGTAGTAACACGGTTAAGCTTTGTCTCATCTTCACCGAAATTGAATTCAACATCAAATTCATCCTCAAGATCTTTGATATCCTCCGCATTTACTGAACAATAACGTGCTGCGATCTCCTTGAATTTGCTTTCAAATTTTTCATCCATTGTAGTTGCTCCTTTCATGAATTAAATCATATCTATTATTTCATTGATAGTTCTTCCCGGATCCTCGATACCTCTGAACAGGATACGCATCATGTAATAATACATAAGCTCTGCATCCTTTTCGGTAAGCTCAGCGGTCTGATAATGATACGAGAAATTAAGCTTTCTGTCTGGCAGATGAGATACTGTCAGATACATTTTCTTTGTTGCCGCGCCGTTGGCGAACCATTTGATATGAGTACGCAGCTTTGATGAATTCGGATCAAGGTCACTGGTATTCATCGGGGGCTGGTAGGTCAGGTATACGCTTACATAAGTTGTGTCATCGGGGGTATTGTAGCGCTTTTTCATTTCATCCCTGATCCATTCGGGATCATATCCGCTGTACATATAGATGCGGTTCTGATGGTTCTGGATCTTTCTTGCGGCGTCAATAAATGTCGTATCGCCTGAAATTACTGTCCTGCACGGAAAGCAAAGCACGCGGCTGCCGCCGGAGGTCATCTCATCCTGAGTCGAACGTCTTGAAATAAAGTTTTCTACGGTTATATCCTCCTGACCGTCATTCATCTTTGAAAGATATGTACGGATAACGAGAAGTATGAGATTGGTCGGAGATATCTGATTATACAGGCAGAAATTGATTGCTCTCTGCATACTGTCAACCTCAAGCTGGTAATCCTTAACAGCCACAAAAAGCTCCTTACGCTCGATATCAGCTGCTCTCAGATCAGGATTATTATGCTTTTTCCTTGCTTTTTCTAATACGGATTTACCCTGGATATCGGAATAAAGAGGTTCGCCAAGCTCATCGAGCTGCTCATCCCAGAATTTCTTTGCTCTTGCCAGACGCTTTTCGTTGG
>CADCGS010000082.1:3974-11417 GCA_902801055.1 uncultured Ruminococcus sp.
AATACGGAACTCACACATGGGGATATCGTCGCCGTCAAAGGTCTCGTAAGCCCATTTCTGCATAATTCCGTCTGCTTCCTGCAATGACATTCCAGTGAGATCCTTTACCTCAAGATCTTCCGGCTCATAATCAGCAATATACTGCATGATCTCGCCGTTTTCGTCCGGCTTGGTAAAGCGGAGCCTCAGACAGGAATACCTCTGCTTTTCAAGCTCGATACACTTTTTCAGTGTTTCGATATTGACGTTGAACTGGAATGCTGCGACTACGCTCAGACCGGAAACCTGCTGAGTATTATACTCTCTGATCCAGCGATAGTGCATATTTTGTGCGGCGGTTAATGGGTATTTCTGGTTCATGTTAATTCCTCCTTATATAATTCCAATATTGAATTTTGCTATAACTATAATAGCTTATTCATGCACATTTGTCAATCTTTTATATAATATTTTAAAAAAATTGTTTATAACAACAGATAATTATGCTGTACAGGGGATAGAGGGATCATGTTTTGTTCCTGACTGACGGAGGTGATGCCTATAATAAACGGAGCCGAGTCAACGGCTCCGTTTGGGGGGATCAGAATGTTACTGTTGTTCCGTCTGTGTATTCGACTTTACAGATTCCTTTCAGCCATTTACAATTCTTTATCCAAAGATGCGCCGCCAATTTTTTCGTCAGAATATGCAAAACGAGCCAATAACCTGGATGCGGTGCAAAGCCGTAAGGCGTCACATTTTCGCCTATACGATTACTTTACAAGGTATAAGGCTTTACATCGCAATTAGTAAAAAAATAACCCGCATTTCAGGCTATCGCCTGTTAATGCGGGACACTTTACATATATTTATTACTCTGATGTTTATATATTATTACAGAGCCGGTTTATTGCCGTACTGCTTTCGGGAGAACAGGTCGTTATTTCAATAAAATATGTACCGGAGCTAAAAAGCTCTTAAATGGGATACAAAATGACATTCAGGGAATTTGTTTTATCCCGGGATTATTTTGCATTGACCATATAGCGCTATTGCTTATAGCTCTTCCATCTCCATGCTCCCAAGCCTTATATCTCTGATCTTGTCGAAATCAATATATATCGGGTCGATCCTTTTGTTATCGGTATCATATGATCCGTACAGAATAAGCTGCCGCATAGTAACATCAACGGCTTTTACAGGTGCTGTTATACTGACATTGGAGCCGCCGGATTTAAGCTTGTCACGGACAAAGTGGGTGACAGTGATTTCGGGTATATGATTATCCTCGAGTATATAATTTATAAAACCGAGCTTTCGGTTCAGTATATCTGTTTCGTAATCTGAAAGCCCGGATTCTTCTTCCGTCAGCCTTGCCTCCTCTGTGATCATTTCATCATAGCCTGATAATGCAGCAAACGGGGCGAATTGTGCAGCCCTGTCATAAAGCGACATCTGCTTTCGATTCGGATTCTTACGATAAGGAAGATCTATGATATCTTTATATACTATTCTCGGATCATCTGATCTCATGCTTTATGACCTCCGATCTGTCCGTTTCGTTCTATCGTTGTGCCGCCCTCTATAAAATTCATACCCTTCAGAACAGCATTTTTTCCGAATCTGTCCTTTAGCGAAAGAGTTGCACGGATCAGCCTTCTTTCTTTTTCCTCCTGCTCCTGTTCATTTTTTCTTTCTTCTTCAAGCTTTGAGTAATTGGTAAACAGATCAAGCTGCTCTGGTTCGTCCTCGGGGATCTTTGTTTCCGGGATAATATTGCAGGCAGCAATATTTATTCTCCTGATCAGAAGATCAGGATCGGTGATCTTCCTGTACAGTTCAATTGCCGCGTCAACGATTTTTCTGGCGGAGTTTGTGTATTTATCAATATTTCCTGTTCCGTGTGAATGTCTGGGATGAGGCCGCCCGTATGGGTCCGAAGTAACAGCTCCGGTATATTGCTTACCGGTTCCGGCTACAGTATAGACAGTATCTCTTATACTTTTTCCGGGAACATCAACAGTCAGACTTTCCCTGTCATATCCTATTGTCAGTACTATTTGCTTTGTAACAACACCCTTGCGGACAAGATCCTGTACCAACAGCTCAGTCATTTCTCTTACGATCAGCTCGCCCTTTTCGCAGGTATAGGGCTTTTTCAGTACCTGTCCGGACGACAGTGAATTTGTACTCGGACGGTACTTCTTTATATATTCGATTTCAGTCGGTTCATATCCCCATGCATGGTCTATAAGCAGCTCTGCATTTATCCCGAATGCTTTATACAGCAGATCCTCTTTATAAGGATCCATTGACGCTTTCGCAATATCTCCCATTGTAAAAAGTCCCATAGCTTCCAGCTTTCTGCTGTATCCTCTGCCGATTCTCCAGAAATCCGTAAGCGGCCGGTGGCACCAAAGCAGCTCTCTGTATTTCTGTTCGTCGATTTCTGCGATCCGTACTCCGTCCTTATCGGCAGGAACACGCTTAGCCACTATATCCATAGCAGCCTTTGCAAGATACATATTAGTTCCGATACCCGCTGTAGCTGTTATCCCGGTAGTATAAAATACCTCACGTATCATAGACATCGCAAGACTGTGGGCAGACATATTGTAGGCTGCAAGATATCTGGTCGCATCTATGAATACCTCATCTATGGAATATACGTGGATATCCTCGGGAGCAATATATTTCAGATAAATGGAATATATCCTTGTGCTGTATTCCTCATATAATTTCATTCTCGGCGGTGCAGTAATATAAACAAGCTCAAGCGACGGATCAGCCTTCAGCTCCGCTGCATCATAGGATGAAAAGCTGAAATCATATCTGCCGTTCTCATCTTCACGGATGAGCTTTCTTTTTATTGCCTCATTCAATCTGTCGCTGTTTATTTCCCTGACCTTCTGTATCACCTCAAATAATCTTGCTCTGCCCGGTATACCGTAAGCCTTGAGAGCGGGGGAGACAGCAAGACAGATGGTTTTCTCTGTTCTGGAGGAATCAGCTACAACGAGATTTACAGATAAAGGATCCAGATCCCTCTGTACACATTCAACACTGGCATAAAAGCTTTTCAGGTCTATAGCAATATATTTTCTGTTCATTATAAAGCACCTATTCCGATACCGGACATTCCACGAACCATCTGCCGACGCGGGATGCAAAGTATTCGCTGGTTTTTTCAAAAAAGAGGAGTTTTTCCTCTCCGCGTATAACGATGGTATAGCAATCGCCGCCGTGATTTCTGCTCAAGGTCGAAGCCGGACGGAAATCCTTCACTTCGTCAATATTGAATATACGGCCGTCTGACCATACAATGGAACGTGGGCGCATATAACCTGTTGAATCAAAATCAGTATTTACCTTTACATAAACCCTGTCAAAAGTGCGTTTCATATTATTTCCCTCCTCACTTATGCAGAAGCTTATACCTTTCTATGTCCTCCTGTTTTGCGTAGCCGCTCGGATCCAATACACCCAGAACCCTTCCGATCAGATACACCGATTGCTCATTATCAAAATGCATAGCGGGATAACGCGGATTAAAAGAATAAAGCCCGTCCTTTTCATATTTCTTTATATATGTTTCATTTCCGACAATAAATGCCCCGATCTCTCCAAAGCTTAACCCGGAGCAGCCGCCGAGGCGCTGAACAAGTACGTCCTGGCCATCTGAAAAATAAGGCTCCATGCTGTCGCCGTTGACCCTGAAAATACTGTCAGCCTGCTCCGATTCGGGAGTAGCGTAAACGTATACCGGCAATGCATCCTCCTCGAATTCCGTAGGATCACCGATACCGGCGGCAAGACTTCGGCTGAAATACATAAGCCTTTTCAGATCGGGTGCTGCTTCTGATTCTTCTATCCCGGAGAGATTATCAATAAGCTTATCCACTACAAACTGATGTCTGCTGCTGAGACTTTCGTATTTTCTGATAAGCTCCTTTTGCTTATCGGAAATATTTGCAGAGGAGCTTTCAATGCCGAACAGATCATTCAATGTAATATCAAGTACCTCGCAAATGGCAGGCAGCAGATTTACATCAGGGCGTGATCTTCCGGTTTCCCAGTTGGATATCGAATTGCCTGTAATGCCGAGCCGGCTGGCCATATCCCGCTGATCGATCCGGCGCTTGTCACGATAAAAACGGATACGTTCGCATATAAGGGGTATAGAAGATATTGTTTTCGGGTTTCCGGTTTTTGGGTCGATCAATCTGATCCCATTGTCAGCCGGAAGACTGAAATTTCTTTTTGGCATAGCTGTCACTCCTGTATCAGATACTTCTGAATATATAATAACACAATAAAATACAAATGTAAATAGATCGAATTGTAAAATAATGTAAATACTGTACAATAATTTACTCATCATCTTTAAGGCAATAATTCAGAGATTTCAGGATGGGGGAGGAGCTTTTTCCCCTGATAAAAATGATTTCCCTGATATTTAGTTGAATGTCATACTATCTTATGATAAAATATAAAAAAGACAGACGTTAAGCGCAGTAAAAAAAATACCCGCCGGCTTGCTTTCGGTGCCGGTTCGCTTTTTTGAAAGGCAGGATATCAGCCTGAATTGTAATGCAAGATCAAGGAATGATGATAAATGCACTTCGTTAATTCCAAAACAATACTTTCATCCAGCAATGGGATGAATATTTACCGTGGGTGCAGTCACGGCTGTATTTACTGTGACAGCAGAAGCAAATGCTATCATTTTACTCATCCCTTTGAAGATATTGAGGTAAAGCAGAATGCACCTGAGCTGCTTGATAAAGCACTCAGAACAAAAAGAAAAAGATGTATGATCGCTACCGGTGCAATGTCTGACCCGTATATGCACTGCGAAGAAAAATTACAGCTGACAAGGAAATGTCTGGAAGTCATTCTAAGGAACGGCTTTGGTGTGGCTGTGCAGACTAAATCTGACCGTATCCTGCGGGATATTGATCTTCTTGACGAGATCAACCGCACAGCAAAATGTGTTGTCCAGATGACGCTGACGACATATGATGATGCTCTCTGCAAAATACTGGAGCCGAATGTCTGCAATACAAAACGCCGCATCGAGGTGCTGAAAATCATGCAGGAGCGCGGTATACCTGTAATAGTATGGCTTACTCCTATCCTGCCGTTTATCAATGATACAGAGGAAAATATAACGGCTATCCTGAATGAATGTGTCAGTGCGGGAGTGAAGGGTGTAATAGATTTCGGCATGGGTCTGACGCTTCGGGAGGGTGACCGTGAATATTATTATGCAGCGCTTGACAGACATTTTCCGGGGCTGATGGAAAGATATATCAGACGCTACGGTAATGCTTATGAGCTGCCAAGCCCGAAAGCGGACAAGCTGACAAGGATTTTTCAAAGTATATGCCGGGAAAAAGGTATCATGTCCACCCCGGAGGAATGTTTTTTATATATGCGGGAGCTGCCCGAAAAGTATGAGCAGCTGAGCTTATTCTGATTATGATACATCTGATTATGATACAAAGGGGAGAATCACGAAAAATTATATTACAGGCATCAGACTAAAATAATTAATGAATGGAGAGATCATTATGATAAATGCAGATAATGCAATTGAAAAGCTTAAACTCGGCAATGCTGCCTACCTCAGTGAAAAGAACAGCGGGGACATATCCCTTTTGAAAAGACAGCAGATGCTCAGCGATGGTCAGCATCCTTATGCGATAATCATTTCATGCTCTGATTCAAGGGTAATATCCGAAAGCATTTTCAATGCCGGGATAGGCGATCTGTTTGTGATACGTGTAGCGGGAAATGTAATGGACGATCATCAGCTCGGTAAGGTACGGCGAAAGTCGGAAACTCAGATTTATCAGCGAATATCCATTAGTACCAATAGGATATGTGCAAACGAAAATACCAATGCACAAAAAGAAAAGTATTTGCAAATATACTGTTGAGGGTCGACAAGAGATACATAAAAATCTGCAATTCGATGAATATGTGCTATGGGTTATGGAGCAACTGCAATATAACTATCAAAGTTCAGAAAGCATTGAATTTACAGATAATAAAATATCTCTATATGCCGCCCAATATGGTAAATGTGCGGTACTCGGTGTAGTCCTTTATATAGAGGACATTCACTGTCATCATAAACTTCCTAAAAGTTTAGGTGGAAAAGACAATTATCAAAACTTGATAATTGTTCATCAGGATGTACATAGGCTAATACACGCAACAAAACAAGAAACAATCAGTAAATATCTATCTGCCCTGAAACTTGACAAGCGTCAAATCAGCAAAGTAAACAAGCTAAGAAAAATGGTTGGTAACGAAGTAATATCATAATTCCTAAAATGCAACTTATACGACTTTTGAAGGATTTACTAATCTGACAAAAGTACATTTACGATGGAACGCCGTGTGCGGTGAAAGCCGCTTGCACGGTGTGGAGTGGGGGAAAAATTGGAGATTACATCAAAGATTTACCTATCACTATATTTCACTACCTAACAGGCAAACGGCACTATATCTTGTGTAGCACTCACTCATAAATGGGCAGGAATAGCATATATGGGTGACGGATACATACAATGGTACAGGCTTTTTCTGGACTATGCGATCACGCAGTGCCGGGAGCAGCGGACAAGCAAGAACAGCTTATATAAACGCTGTTGAGATAAACCCGGAAGAAAACTATTTCTGGACTATCGGAATCAACACCAGTAATGAGCTTATCATTCAAAAAATCAGAATGAGCTTTACGGCTGTGGGATTGAATGATACGATGCTCGGCTCGAATTATGATGTTCTGTTTGAAATAAAGCTGAACCCCACGATGTTTGTTATGTCCAATCCGAGCAGTAACGAAGGAACTTATGATTTCTTTGACGGCAAGGACGGTTATTGGTACGGCTTCTGGGCTGGCTCAAATAAAAGCGGAAATGCAAGTATGGTAAAGATAAAAATAAACAAGTCGGATTTTTCCTTCACAGAGGAACGAATGACACTTAATGGCGTGACTTGTCAGGCTGTCGGTTATCACGGCGGCTACAATACCAATCCGCAGAGGAATGTGCAGAGTGTTCTGCAGAACGGCTATCTGTATATGGTGTCCTACGATAAAACGAAGGTGTATAAGATAAACATTGAAAACGCTGCCGACATCAAAGAAATTCCTCTTGGTTCTGCAACAGCGTATAACTGCAACGGTGATTATTATAGAAGCGGATCAATGTGGCTTGCAAATTTAGGTGACTGGATAGTCGGTTCAGACTTCCGCATAAATACAGAGGACAAGGTTTTCCGTAAAGCCGACAGCGCACCGTGGACTTATACAAGTACACCACTATTCCAATATTGTCCCTACCTGTTTAGCTTTGGCGGCTATTATGCAAACTCTACAAGGCAGAATTTATTTCTGTGGACACCGTATCTTGTGACAATAAACAATCTGAAAACATCGGTAATCAAAACAGC
>CADCGS010000083.1 GCA_902801055.1 uncultured Ruminococcus sp.
TATGAAGCTTTCTTGCGAGTGCAGAGTGAGCGGAGCGAACGATTACGTGAATAGCGCGTAAGCGCGCGGGTCCAGGGAGCTTGCTCCCTGGCGGGGGTCCGGGGCGAGCAGCCCCGGGCGGGTCTGGGCGGCAGCCCAGCACTGCACAAATATTTTATAAAAAGTTATTGATTTTTTCTGAATAATATAGTATAATGTCATTGTTGCCGGTTTGCGGCAGGTGAAACAAGACAGGAACATACCTTCGGAGATACGGACGGGCAGGCGCTGTACGATAGAGCGCCGCGAACCATGTCAGGCGGGGAACCGAGCAGCATTAAGCGTGCAGCTTTGTGCGATACAGTGAGTCTGCTCGTCCGTATCTCCGAGCGTATGGCACCGCTGAGGCGGGCTGTCTTGTTTTTTTGTGTAATGTTCAGGGGGGGGTGACTAAGCTGTACCGGGTTTTATACAGAAAATATCGGCCGAAATATTTTGCTGATGTTATCGGTCAGCCTCAGGTCACTGAAACACTCCGCAATGAGCTTAAAAACGAGCGTCTGGCTCATGCGTACCTTTTTACGGGTTCAAGAGGAACTGGTAAAACGACCTGTTCAAAGATCCTTGCAAAGGCAGTAAACTGTCTCGATCCGCACGACGGTGATCCCTGCGGCGAATGTGCTATATGCCGGGGTATTGATAACGGCACTATTCTCGATGTTGTGGAGATCGACGCAGCAAGCAATAACGGTGTCGATGATATACGTAATCTCCGTGAAGAGGCTGTATTTACTCCCGCAGAGGCAAAATACAGGGTATATATCATAGATGAGGTGCATATGCTTTCTATAGGAGCCTTCAATGCCCTCCTTAAAACCCTTGAAGAACCTCCGCCGCACGTTCTGTTTATACTTGCGACAACGGAAGTACATAAGCTTCCCGCAACAATACTGTCTCGTTGTCAGCGCTTTGATTTTCACAGGATAACGCCTGCCGCGATCGCCGGAAGGCTAAGCTTTGTGTGTCAGAGTGAGGGAGTTACAATAGACGAAAATGCTGCCCTGCTTATAGCCGGAATAGCTGACGGTGCAATGAGAGATGCATTGTCTCTTCTCGATCAGTGTATGGGAAAGGATAACCATATAACTGAGGATATCGTCAGAAAAACGGCAGGTCTTGCAGATAAGAGCCATTTGCTGAAATTTACTCAGATGGTCATGGATAAGGACAGCGCCGGTGCTATTGAAATAATTGACAGCCTTTACCGCGATTCAAAGGATATGGCAAGACTTTGTGAGGAGCTTACCGGTCATTTCAGAGAGCTGATGCTTATCAAGACGGTCAGACAGCCGAGAGATATAATCGTTATGTCCGATGATGAATATGAAAAAGCATCTGCTCAGGCATTGAGTATTCCTTTGAGCGATGTAATAAATGCAATTGATATTCTTCATAATGCCCATGAGAAAATGCTCAGGGGTGCAAACCGTAGAATAGAGATGGAAATGACAGCAGTGAAACTATGTACCTCTGCTGCAAGAAATACTGCTTCAGAAATACCCGCTGATCTTGAAAAGCGTCTGAAAAGGCTTGAATCCGCATTATCTGAGATAGCCAGCGGTCAGATCTCTCCCGGAGCAGTTAAAAAACAATCATATGCTTCCGCTGCGCCGCCGTCAAAACGTCCGAGCAATGATGAAATGGAAAAGCTCAGAAAAGAAGCCGTTCCGATGACAGATTGGCCGGAGGTGCTTGAGGAGATGCGTAAATCCTCAAATATGGTAGCATCAAGCTTTGATGGAAGTACGGCGTATATTTCCGGTAAATTTGTTCTTGTGGATTCAAAGAATTCCATATGTTTTGATATTCTCAGAAATAACAGCAGGCTTCGTTCACAGATGAAGGAGGCTATTCGTACCGTAACGGGAAAAAATTACAGTCTCGGAAGATATTCGTATCCCGACGAAGTAAAAGAGGATGATCCCCTGGTACAGTTAATAAGTGATTTTAAGTCATCGGGAATCCCTGTTGACGATAATAAATAAAACAGACAGCCTGAAAATACAATTAGCTGTCTTATCATCAGAAAATGGAGGAAAACAAAATGAAAGCAAGATTACCCAAAGGATACAGTAACGGAGGCGGCAACACAAACATCCAGCAGCTTGCCCGTCAGGCTCAGAAGATGCAGGAGGAAATGGATGCTGCAAGCAAGGAACTTGATGAGAAGGAATATTCTGCAGCTGCCGGCGGCGGAGTAGTAAAGGCAACTGTAAAGGGAAGCCTTGAGGTTCAGTCGATCGAGATCAGCAAGGATGTAGTAGATCCTGAGGATATCGAGACTCTTTCAGAGCTTGTAATTGCTGCTGTAAATGAGGCTATCCGTCAGGCAAGAGATGAGAAATCCGAGACTATGGACAAGATCTCCGGCGGACTCAATGTACCCGGACTGTTCTGATTATGGCGCAATACAGCGTAGCCTCTTTGGAGAGGCTTATCGAACAGTTTGAAAGGCTCCCCGGAATAGGTCATAAAACCGCTGTACGGCTTGCATATTTCGTTATTTCAATGAAAGAAAGCGAGGCCGAAAAATTCGCCGGAGCTATTTTAGATGCACATAAGAAGATCCATTACTGTAAGATATGCTGTAATCTGACGGACAGCGAAGTCTGTTCAATATGTCAGGACGAAGACCGTGATAAATCAATAATCTGTGTCGTGCAGGAAACGAAGGATGTTGTAGCTATCGAGAAGACCCATGCATTCAATGCATCCTATCATGTCCTGCACGGACTTATTTCTCCGATGAACGGATGTACTCCGGATATGCTATGCATAAAGGAGCTTCTGTCGAGACTAAGCAGCGATGAGGTAAAAGAGGTTATCATGGCAATGGACGGCACTGTCGAGGGTGAGGCAACAGCGATGTATCTGAGTAAGCTTATCAAGCCTCTTGGAATAAGAGTAACCAGGCTTGCATATGGCATACCGGTCGGAGCTGATCTGCAGTATGCGGATGAAGTGACACTTTCAAGATCTCTTGAAGGAAGGATTGAACTGTAAGGAGGCTTTGGATAATGGCGAAAAACAAAGGAAGTGCGACGATCGCACAGAATAAAAAAGCGACGCACGACTATTTCGTCATTGAAAGCTTTGAAACAGGTATAGAGCTTTGCGGAACCGAAGTGAAATCGCTGAGACAGGGAAGAGTGAATCTTAAAGATGCATGGTGTACGATAGAGGATGGTGAGCTGTGGGTCAAGGGTATGCATATAAGCCCATATGAACAGGGAAATATTTTCAACCGTGATCCGATGCGTGTACGCCGACTGCTTATGCATAAACGTGAAATAATGCGTTTATTCGGTACGGTGCGTCAGGAAGGGTATTCACTGATCCCGCTGTCATTGTATTTCAAAGGTTCCCGTGTAAAGCTCAAACTCGGACTTTGCAAGGGTAAAAAGCTGTATGATAAGCGTAATGATATGGCGGAAAAAAGTGCAAAGCGTGACATAGAAAGAGCAATCAAAGAGAAAAACAGATAACCGGCGGATATTTATTCAGCTTCTCCGGTTATACTGTTATTCATATATGGGGGCGTAATGGTCTCGACGGGGAGTGTAAGCCCTGGTAAGCGAGCGGTGGCATTGCGGAACCACCTTAAAATCCGTAAATCTTTAAAATTAAACGACAACAAAAAGTTTGTTCCTCTTGCCGCTTAATTAGGCAAGCGTCCTTTTCCGGAGTACCACGGCCGGTTTTGGGCGTCGATCAGTGGTGAACGTGAATAAAGGCCTGACTCGTCCTTTATCATGACCCAGAGCCTACCGAAGCATACAGCCCGTTTGTAGGCGGTATGACGGGGGAATCTTAATATGCATTCTGCGCTCGGAGAAAGCCTTGGTAAGTGCTTTTCGGACAGGGGTTCGATTCCCCTCGCCTCCACCAATGCGTGACCGCACAGGACGATAGGCAGCTTTGCTGCCGCGCGTAATCGCTCCCTGCGGTCGCTCTTTTTTTTCGTAAGATCGAGTTCTGTGCCGTGCTTAGAGTGATATCTTTTTTATTGTATCTTCACAAAGCGAAAATCCTGACACGAAAGTGGCAGGATTTTCGCTTTGCATTATACTAAATATATCAGAAATATCTGGTTTTTATATTAATCGTATCATCTTCCAGAGGATTTCCGCAGTAAGGACAAAAGCATTTTTTCTTATGCGGATTTGTTGCATTTTTTTCCTGTTTTTTTCAATAAATCCGGAGGAGATGATACCGGTCGGAACTGCAACAAGACCTATTCCTAGAAGAGCGATTACTGCGCTGAGTAATTTACCGAGTAAAGTAACAGGATATACATCACCGTAGCCAACGGTTGTCAGGGTTGAAACAGCCCACCACAAAGCCATAAGAGCATTTTCAAATGCTTCCGGCTGTGCTTCATTTTCAATATTGTACATAATAACCGATGCGATCAGCATCAAAATAAAAACCATAGCGACTGAGGAGAGCAGCTCATGTTTTTTATGTCTGAATACATCGGCGATAGTAGATAATGCTGTAGTATAGCGGTTTATTTTAAAAATACGGAGCATCCTCAGAATATTGAGTATTTTCAGCATACGCAGATCTATAGGAATAATATACGGTATGTAAAACGGAAGAATGGCAAGCAGATCTATTATAGCCATAAATGACCGAAGATATCGCAGTCTTGCCCTTATCGGAGTCATATCCGGGTAATTGAGATCGGAAACATAAATGCGCAAAAGATATTCAATAGTAAAAATTATTACGGATATGAATTCAAAATACCATATAATTGTGCTTAACGGATCCGAAAGCTTGAATGTATTGACAATTACAGAAACACCGTTAAGCAGGATAAGTATGATAAGAAAAATATCAAAGAACCGGCTGGCCTTACTTGGATTTTCAGGTGAATTAATTATATTATATATTTTTTTCTTCATAAATATGCTCCTCCGATCAGTCATGGATTATATGAAAAAGTATTACATCTGTCAATTATTTAATCAGAATAGCTGATGAATAAACTACGCTTGTCATTTATGTGCCAGATACACTTGAAATAATCTGACTGTGCAATATAAGCAACGGATCTGACCAGTGTTTCCTTAATTATATAAATGATATTGAATAATATCAAGATAATTTATCTTTATTGTTTAAAATAATATATATAAATTCAATAATAGGCAACACCGCACACAGATAGTGTCGCAGATGCGCCGTCATTTTTTTCGTCAGAATGTGCAAAACGAGCGTCGTTAACCCGTCGGTTATCAAGCGAGTTTTGTGCGAAATGACGTAAAAAGGGTACCCCAAGGGCACTTCCTACGGGCGCAGCAGATGTGGTGCTAAGCCGATAGGCGGTCTTTGTGTGGTGCTGCCATTATTCTATTCCGCTATTATTTGATACAGAAAAAAATCCCCCGACATTTATTCAATGCCGAGGGGGGATTTATTTATACCTTCTGGATTGCTCTACAGCAAGCTGATCGCAGCGTTCGTTTTCGGGGTGACCGTTGTGACCGCGTACCCATACGAACCTGACCATGTGTATATCGAGCAGGGAAAGAAGCTCATCCCACAATTCAGGGTTTTTTGCCTTGGATTTGTCAGATTTGACCCAATTGTTCCGTTTCCAGTTCCGTGCCCAGCCCTTGATAATGGCGTCACAGACATATTTAGAATCTGTCGTAAGCGTTACCTCGCATGGCTCTTTCAGGGCTTTAAGTCCTTCGATAACGGCGGTCAGCTCCATCCTGTTATTTGTAGTATGTGCAGCGCCTCCGGAAAGCTCCTTTTCGTGTCCTCCATAGCGCAGTATGGTGCCCCATCCTCCTGCACCGGGGTTACCGCTGCAAGCTCCGTCTGTAAATACTTCAACCTTTTTCAGAGAAACTCACTCCTTTGATATTGATATGCTATGATATTTACGGGGAACAGATCCGTAAAATGATAATAGTACGATAATAACTTCATAACATATGTTAATTATACATAAAACCAAAGCTTAATTCAATACTATTATTATATCATTGTCTTTTTTTATGAAAGGATGGAAACGTGGGGCAAAATACTATTGACAGAACTGCTGACAAATAGTAAAATAAATATATAGTTTTGTTCGGATATTTATTTTATAGAAAAATAATAATGAAACGATAATATTTTAATGCCCGTCCGGTTATTATCTGCACCAGGCATTTAACAGTCCCTTTGAGGAACGGATAAATATCAGGGAGCTGCTGCCAATACCGCCGGATGCTGCATGGAAAAATGGAGGTAATTACGTGATATCTGGTAACAACAAAAAAATCGAGTCAAGGAACGGAAAAGGAAGGAGAAATGTAAAGAACAAGCCGGCTCGTGCTTCCCGTGCGCAGAAGAAAAGAGATGCTGCGGTTTCAGCTATGCTGTTTGAAAAAATAACATTTCCCAAGATCGCCGACCAGCAGCTCGGGACAGGGGAGACTATTGTCGGACGTGAACTGATGAATGTCAGCGCAAGACGTCCGGCGAAGGAATCGTATAAGCCGATGTATACTAAAAGGAGCAGCCCGCAGTTCAGCAAAGCCCAGCAGCCGGAGCCTTCTGTCAGGATAACCTTTCTCGGCGGATTGAATGAGATAGGAAAAAATATCACTCTTTTTGAATATGAGGATGATATGTTCCTGCTTGACTGCGGTATGGCATTCCCGGACGGCGATATGCTCGGCGTTGATCTTGTTATTCCGGATTTTACCTATCTGGAACGCAATAAGGACAAGCTTCGCGGAGTTGTTCTTACTCATGGTCATGAAGATCATATCGGAGCACTGCCGTATTTTCTCCGCAGGATAAATGTTCCGGTTTACGGAACGGCTCTTACCCTCGGACTTGTCGGGAGCAAGCTGAAGGAGCATAATCTCCAGAGCAGGGCAAAGCTTAATGTCGTAAAGGCAGGTCAGCGTATAAAGCTCGGAAAATTCACAATAGAGTTTATCCATGTCAACCATTCTATCCCGGATTCAGTGGGTCTTGCTATCCATACCGGAGCAGGAACTATCGTTCATACCGGCGACTTCAAAATAGACTGTACGCCTACAACGGGCGGGATGATAGATCTGTCCCGTTTTGCGGAGCTCGGCAAGCAGGGAGTGCTTGCCCTTATGGCTGATTCCACAAATGCCGAACGCCCGGGCTATACAATGACGGAACAAAAGGTCGGCCATACCTTTGATATGCTTTTCAGGGAAGCAGAGGACAGCCGTATCATAATCGCGACCTTCGCGTCAAATCTCGGACGTATCCGCCAGATACTTGACACTGCCCAGAAATACGGCAGAAAGGTGGCTTTTTCCGGCAGGAGCATGATAAATAATATGACTATCGCCTCCGAGCTTGGTTATATAGATGTTCCGGACGGGCTTATCATAGATATAG
>CADCGS010000084.1 GCA_902801055.1 uncultured Ruminococcus sp.
ATCGTCAAAGCCGAACCTGTCAATAAGTAACGACCGCGCCGGCGTGCCGCTCACTCTGCACTCGTAAGGAAACTTTGTAAGCCGCGATCGTAACTAAAGTCACGGGGCACAGACCGCCGCCGCACCTGTCAATAAAGTAAAGACCGCGAGTAGTGAATGTTCGGTTCGAGTACAGAGCGGAGCGTAGCGCAGCGACCCCCGCGAATTGACAGCGGAGGCACTCCCCCGCGAATTGACAGCGGAGGCACTCCGCCGATCCGCTCACTCTGCACCCGTAAGGAAACTTTGTAAGCCGCGCCCGGCGTGTCTGAAATGATAGTTACGCATGGGATATACTTACAATACATCATTATCCAAGCCGAACTTGTCAATTAAGTATAGACCGCGAGTAGTGAATGTTCGGTTCGAGTGCAGAGCGGAACGAAGTGGAGCGACCCCCGCGAATTGCCCAGTGCGGGCACGCACCGGAGGCACTCCGCCGCTCCGCTCACTCTGCACTCGTAAGAAAACTTGTACCCCGCGCTCTTAAAAAAGCCACGGGGAACATAACGGAAAGTTTAGGTCAAGCCTTTTTAAAGGGTGCGGGCACGCACTGGGGCAAGAGAGATAATGAAAAAAATGTTTATTATTTAGAGAAAGTGTGGTATTATATAAATATGCGGTTTATAAAATAATAATTTGCAGAAGGAGGTATTGAATGAATTACGATTATTTTACAATTAATTTTTTTCCGATAATCGGTACCGCCTTCCTTGCGATCTTCATCTGGCGAAACAGCCATCTTGAACCTCGTATCCGCAGAACCTTCTATCTGCTTCTTGCTCTTGTGCTTGTAGAGCTTTGTGTATATAATCTTGAACTGATATATACTGCAAGCAGTATAAATAATAAGCTGATGACAGCAATAACCGCATTGGGATATACTCTCAGACCATTGATGATGTATTTCATGCTGTCGCTGATATTGCGAAGCGAAAGTACGGCTAAGGTGAAAATACCGCTGTTTATACCGGTGGTGATAAATACCTTATTCGCATTCTCGGCTTTGTTTGTTCCGTATACATTCTACTACGACCGGAACAATATCTTCCACCGCGGTATGTTCGGATGGACAACGCATATTATTATGCTTATCTATCTGCTTACAATGATGATGATATCCTTCTCCCGCTCGGAAAGGAAACTGAAATTCGAGAGGACAATAATCCTTGAAATAACATTAATGATTACGATCGGAGCATTCGCCGAATCTGTATTTAACAGCTATGCTGTGCTGAGATACGGGATAGTCCTGTCGCTGCTTTTCTACTATATGTTCTTCCAGTCAGAAATGTACAAGGATGAGATCATCGAAAAACACATCGAGCAAACGCATATGTCGGAGCGCTTTACCCTGCAGATGGTCACCGCTCTTGCGCGGGCTGTCGATGCCAAGGATTCCTACACAAACGGTCATTCCCAGCGTGTTGCTGATTACTCCAAGGAAATATCCAGACGGCTCAACAAGGATGCCGAATTCCAGAGACGTATCTACTACATGGGTCTCCTGCATGATATCGGAAAGATAGGCGTACCGGATACTATTATCAACAAAACCGCAAAGCTGACCGATGAGGAATACGAAAAAATAAAAATGCATCCCGTTATCGGCGCGGAGGTGCTCCAGGAGATCACTGAAATACCGAATCTCTATTTCGGCGCAAGATGGCACCACGAGCGATATGACGGAAAGGGCTATCCTGACGGGCTTGTCGGTGATGAAATACCGCTTGAAGCGAGGATAATATCTGTCGCGGATGCATATGACGCGATGAGCTCCAAGCGAAGCTACAGAGATGTACTTCCGCAGGAAAAAGTCAGGGATGAGCTTGAAAAGGCTAAGCGCACACAGCTTGACCCGTATCTTGCAAATATCATGCTTGACATGATGAGCGAGGACGATCTTTACGAAATGCGCGAGCATTGACTGTACATAATACTTCACAGAAAAAACAGGCTCCGGCGGGGACAATGCCCTTGCCGGAGCTTTTTTATTGATCCGAATAGCGCTTTATTGCAAGCTTCTTGCAATCCTCCACAAGGTTCTCGATATGCGAGACGATAGTTTCCGGGTCATCCTTCATACCGTTTTCGATCCATGCGATAACGCTGCCGGTAATGCCGTAGGAAAAGAATTCCGCAATAAAGCGTTTGTCATCCTCCCTTACCGGCTTATCCACGGCGATGCTGTCGATAACATCAGAAAATACCTTTGTGCTGGATCTATGCATATAATCCTTGAATTCATTACTGTAGGAGGTACGCAGTGCATTTGTGTAAAATCTCGAATTATTCTTTATCGTAGAAAGCATCTCCAGCAGACGCAGGCTCCAGTTGTCGAAGGACAGTTCCTGCTTGAAGGGCGTTATGGCTTCGTTATAGAATATCCAGTTCAGAAGATCATATTTATCCTGAAAATGATAATAGAAGGTCTGGCGATTCAGACCGCAGGTATCTGTGATATCGGAAATCGTTATTTTTTCAAACGACTTTTTCTCCATCAGCGACTTGAACCCGTCAGCAATAGTCTTTTTTGTTACAGATGATTCAGACATAATAACCTCCGATCTAATATATTATTATAATTATACCATATTGTTTCACTTTATCAAATACTATTTTGAAAAATAATTATCATTCATTATATTTTTGCTCAGTCGCCGGCGTGCCGCCGTTGGGCTTGACATCAATTCATTTTGCATCTATAATATAGGAAGTAAATGAAATATATACAAGGAGGACAATATTATGACAATACTTGTAACAGGCGGAGCAGGCTATATCGGGAGCCATACCTGCGTTGAACTGCTCAACAGCGGATATGACGTTGTTGTTGCCGATAATTATTATAACAGCGTTCCCGCTGTGCTCGACAGGGTGGAACAGATCACAGGCAAAAAACTTGCCCGCTATGAATGTGATATCCGCGACAGAGAAGGTCTTAAAAAAATATTCTCCGAAAATAAAATAGATGCCGTTATACATTTCGCCGGTCTGAAGGCTGTCGGCGAATCTACTAAGCTCCCTCTGATGTATTACGAAAATAATATCTCCGGCAGCGTCGTCCTCTTTGAGGAAATGGCTGCCGCAGGCTGTAAAAAAATAGTTTTCAGTTCCTCCGCGACCGTCTACGGAAATAACCCTATCCCCTATAAGGAGGATATGCCTACCGGCGATGTGAGCAGCCCCTATGGAAGGACTAAACACTTTATCGAACAGATCCTCGGCGATGTCTACCGCTCCGATAACGAATGGAGTATCTCCCTTCTCAGGTATTTTAACCCCATCGGCGCTCATGAAAGCGGACTTATCGGCGAAGACCCCAACGGTATCCCCAATAACCTTATGCCCTTTATCTCCCGCGTCGCTATCGGCAAGCTCCCGTGTCTGACCGTTTTCGGCGGCGATTACGATACAAAGGACGGTACCTGCATCCGCGACTATATCCATGTTGTCGATCTCGCTAAGGCTCACCTCTGTGCTGTCGATAAGATCCTCGGCACTACCGGTATCGAAGCTTATAATATCGGCAACGGCAAGGGCTACAGCGTCCTCGATATCATTAATGCTTTTGAAAAGGAAAGCGGTATCAAGCTTAATTACGTTATCGGCGACAGACGAGAGGGCGATCTGCCTGCTTTCTATGCCGATGCATCCAAGGCTAATAAGGAGCTGGGCTGGACTGCTGAATATGATATCGACAAAATGTGCGCGGATACATGGAATTTCCAGACTAAAAACCCCGACGGAATCAAATGATCTGTTTATCATTCCCGGCGAGAATCAAGAACAACATCCGGCGTGCCAGAAAAAGGCTCGCCGGAAAACTTTGTGCAAAAAAATAAAAAATAATTATAGACTTTGCTGCATTTTTGTTGTATAATAGTTTTATATGCTCATACAATTCTGAAAGGAAGCCAAAATAATGAAAATAAAGAACATTATTAAGCCTGTTGCTTTGCTCGGAGCTGCAGCTATGCTCATTTCTGCCTCAGGATGTGCAGATACCTCATGGAGCTACAAAACAAGCAATAAAACTCTGACAAACGGCGGCTGGATCTATTATACCTACGATGCCATGAACGAGGGTATAAGCAAAATACAGGCAGATGACGAAAACTTCAACCTGATAAAGAATGATCTTTCCTCAAAAAAGATCGAGGACAAAAACGCAGCAGACTGGATCAATGCAAAAGCTAAGGAACATTCACTGGATTACCTTACCATATTCAAGCTTGCTAAAGATTTCGATATTTCTGTTGATGAGGAAAACCGCAAGCAGATGAAGAAAAACTATAAAAGCTATTTTGATGCAGGATACATGGATATCTACAAGGATCTCGGCGTAGGTCTTGATACCTTCGTTGATGTATTCGTAGTATATCCCGATCTTGAAGAAAAGGTATTCCAGCACGTATACGGCAAGGACGGTTCAAAGGCTGTCAAGGATGAGGATATCCAGAAATACTTTACTGATAATTACACCAGCTATTACTATATCCCCTATTCTCTCAAAAAGACTGATTCTGACGGCAACGAGACTGACGTTGATGATGAGACAAAGGATAAGGTGACCGGTAAATTTGCCGATTATGCCAACGAGCTTAACAAGGGCAAGACCACCGATGATATCGAGAAAAGCTATAAAAAGGATTTCGAGACCGAGACTGTTCCCAGTGTAAAGGCTACCGATAAACTTGAAGATTCCACCGTACCGGAGGATGTACAGAAGGTCATCAAGGAGCTTGACGAGAAGAAAGCGACCGTCAAGACCATTGACAATACACATTATCTGATCTATAAAGGCTCTATCTCCGATAAAGCGAAGGAGCTTACCAAGGAGAGCACCGATTCCGAGAATGCCTCCGCCAGCACCTCATCAGTTTCTAAAGATTCCGTTCTCCACAAAATGAAGGACGATGATTTCAAATCCTATCTGGAGGAGGAGCGCAAGAAGCTCAAAGTAGATACAAACGATGCCTGCCTCTCCAAATACAGTGTAGACAGAACCATTAAGATCGCCACCGATTCACAGAAGAAAGAGCAAGAGTCATCAGCCAACTGATCCTCACTCCACTCCCCGCCGGCGTGCCTGAAATGTAAGTATTGTCCGACAACAAAAATTATTAAGAGGGGATGCCCAATCAAATAGGGCATCCCCTTGTTGTGTTATTCTAAGAATTGATCGTTTTTACCATGTGCGAAACTATGAGGTTATGTTCTCCGTTTGTTTAGTAACGACCTCAACCAGCGCCCGGCGTGCCGCCGGTGTCAGTTCGCGTAATCGTTCGCTCCGCCGGCGTGCCGCCGGTGTCAGTTCACGTAATCGTTCGCTCCGCTCACTCTGCACTCGCAAGAAAGCTTCATAAGCCGCGCCCGCCGCACCTGTCAATAAAGTAAAGACCGCGAGTTACGAATGTTCGGTTCGAGTGCAGAGCGGAACGAAGTGGAGCGAGCGGCGCGAATTGCCCAGTGCGGGCACGCACCGGCGGCGCACCTGTCAATAAAGTAAAGACCGCGAGTAGTGAATGTTCGGTTCGAGTGCAGAGCGGAGCGAAGCGCAGCGACCCCCGCGAACTGCCCAGTGCGGGCACGCACCGCGAATTGCGAGCGCAGGCACTGCGCCGCGGGTCCAGGGAGCTTGCTCCCTGGCGGGGGGCGCGGGTGTCCGGTGGACACCTCTCAGCTGCAGGCTGAGAAGCGCCGACCGAGCCGGCAGGCGAGACATGGGGCAACGCCCCAGGCAGGGTGGCAGTGAATGGTTAATAAATTTGTTTTTATTATCGCCTGCGGTGATTGTCATGAGTGCAAATATATGATATAATTGGAAGTATGATATAGGGGATGATGAAAATAAACATTAATGTATTTGTCGGCAGACCTGCCGAAAAACGCACCGATACAGAGGAAACTATATATGACTTCCTCGACGGGATCAATGTCGGCTACGACAGGGCTGACCATGAGCCTACCAATACAATGGAGGACTGTGCCGCTGTCGGAGATGTACTCGGGATCAGGATATGCAAAAACCTCCTTCTGTGCAACCGCCAGAAAAGCGCCTTCTATCTGCTGCTTATGCCCGGGGATAAGGAATTCCGCACTAAAAACCTTTCCGCTCAGATCGGCAGCTCAAGACTTTCCTTCGCCGACAGCGATGCTATGCAGCAGCTTATTTCCGCTCAGCCCGGCAGCGCAAGCATACTCGGTCTGCTTTTCGATAAGGATAATAAAATAAGGCTGCTTATCGACAGCGATGTTCTCCGCGAGGAATACTTCGGCTGTCACCCGTGTAAGAATACCTCAAGCCTTAAAATTAAAACCTCTGACCTGACCGGGACGGTCATTCCTGCGCTCGGTCATGAACCTTCAATTGTAACACTATGACAAACGATTTCGATAAGCTGCTTAAATCCGTTATTTCCGAGGCAAGGACTATCGGCGTCCCCGTCTCGGATAAAATAGAACCCCGGGTAAAGATAAATTCCCGCGCTGTCAGACGCTTCGGGAGATGTGTCCTCAGTAATGGGAAATATACGATAGAACTTTCTTCAATGCTCATCGACGCTCCGGAAAGATCTTGCAGGCAGACTATAGCCCATGAGATCATACATACCTGTCCGGGGTGTATGGATCACGGTAAGATCTTCCGCAGATATGCGGAAATGATGAATAATGCCTACGGCTATTCCGTCAGCCGCACCGGTTCCCGCGAGGAAATGGGTATTCCGGATGAAGAAAATTACCGTTTCGCCATAATATGCCAAAAATGCGGCAAAAAAATACTTCGTCTGCGCAGGAGCAGCATAACCGACGATCCGTCACGCTACCGCTGCGAATGTGGAGGCAGACTGCGTGTTGAATCCCTCCTCGGGGAAAAACTTCCTCCGCCGCCCCGCTCCGAAAGGGCAAAATATATTATACAATGCCTTTCGTGCGGCAGAAAATTTGAGCGCACAAGGATAAGTCCCGTGATAAAAAATCCGTCACGCTACCGATGCTCCTGCGGAGGAGAACTAATCGTAAAATCTCTGCGCCGCTGAGCCTTCCGGGCAGCGTGCCGCAGTTACGATCTCTACATAAAGGGTGATAGCTTGAATAATAATATAAAATTATGCTGTCCGGTGTGTTCGGCACTGCTGGTGCAGGACGGGAAAAGGCTTGTCTGCCCGAAAAACCACAGCTTTGACTTTGCGCGTCAGGGGTATATAAATCTTCTGCCGGTGCAGAATAAACATTCCCTCTCCCCCGGCGACACCTCCGCTATGCTCTCGGCAAGAAGAGAATTCCT
>CADCGS010000085.1 GCA_902801055.1 uncultured Ruminococcus sp.
GCAGAGCGGAACGAAGTGGAGCGAACCCCGCGAATTGCCCAGTGCGGGCACGCACCGGAGGCACTCCGCGGCGCATCTGCGGCACTATCTTTGTGCGGTATTGCCTTAGATAATAATGAGTGCGTACTCTCGCGGATGTTACTTGTTGACGATCGCGTGTTCGGAATTTGTGCCTTGTAAAAACTGCGGGCGCAAAAAAACCGCTTGACAGCGGCGAGCCGCCGCGGGCAGTTCGCGTAATCGCTCGCCTCCGGCTCCGCTCTGAACTCGTAAGGAAGCTTCTTTTCCCGCGATCGAAGAAATAACAAAAACCGCTTGACACAAATGTGTATAAGCGTTATAATAAATACAGTCAAGGCGACCGTCCCTTTGCGGCAGTCCCCTAAAAGGTATAACGAAGTAATCGCTTACTTTTCGAGGGTGAAGCGGTTACTTCTTTTTTGCTCATTATTGTATTTGATCATTTCAAACACAAAACGGGCTATTGATACTATTATCGCCACAGTGGATATTATATCTCCGTATGTAAGCATAGATATCAATCCCCCTTTCGTAAAACTCAGGGGGTAAAAAAGCTTTTCGCCCCCTTGTTAAAAAGGGGACTGCCGCGCCGCCGAACGATCGCCTTGCAGCTCTTATTTTATGATAAACAACAAAAAATGTCAACAGAATCCTTGAAATGCTTTCGCTGCTCCTCGCAGCTCGTTCCCGCGAGGAGCAATCCACAGCTCAGACACTGAGCCCAAATATAATAAAGGGCTGCCCGTCATCACGATCAATGACAAGGGCAGCCCTTTTGTTATTTTTCGGTTTTCTTTGAGGTGATCTTCTGCTCCGTACCGTTGAGTATACGCTTTATGTTTTCCCTGTGCATAATGATTATTGCTATGCCGATAAGGAAGGTGAGCGCAAAACAACAGATAATGAATTCCGGAGTTGTCTCTGATATCGGGGCAAGCGTCGGAAATTTGCCAAGACTGTCAATATTCCGAGTAAGAGCAGTAAGAAACGGATAAAGCCCTGCACATATAAGCGAGCATTTGGATATCGTCTTCGTTATAACAAAGAATATCGCAAAAACAATGAGCTCTAATACAAGTACGCGCCAGTCAGTCATGATTATGACCGACGCCGTTGTAACTACGCCCTTGCCGCCCTTGAATTTATAATATATCGGGAACATATGTCCGACTACCGCAAATATCCCTGCTATATACATCATAAGCTGACGGTACATCTGCTGCTCGGGACTGTCCCAGCCTATCGTCATCAGTATCGGGATAAGCACGGAAATGACACCTTTGAGAAAATCTCCGACAAAGGTTATTATCGCAGGTACTTTGCCCACACAGCGCAGAACGTTCGTGAATCCTGCGTTGCCGCTGCCCATTTTTCGTATGTCCTCATGCTTTACGATGGCAGTTACTATTATCGAAGTGTTGACGCTGCTCATCAGATATGCGGCAGCGCTGCATATCAGTATATAAAACCAGCATTCGCTGAAAAATCCAGAAATAAATTCCAAAACAGTTTCTTCCTTTATTTATAAAAATAGTCTGTACGAGATCCGGAAAAAGTTTATTTTTCGTCTCCGCGTTCGCGCACGATAAAGCGTATCGGCGTTCCCTGCATACCGAATGTCTCCCTTATGCGGTTTTCCAGATATCTCTGATATGAAAAATGGAACAGCTCCGCATTATTTACAAAAAATACAAATGTCGGCGGCTTTACCGACGCCTGGGTAACATACATTATTTTGAGCCTTCTGCCCTTGTCCGTCGGAGGCTGTACCCTTGCGGTCGCATCGGCTAACAGGTCGTTGAGCATTCCTGTTGTAATGCGCATCGCCGCCGAATTTACCACCGTTATTATCAAGGCAAAAAGATTGTCTATCCTCTGTCCTGTTTTCGCGGATATGAACACAAACGGCGCATATGACATAAAGGCGAACTCCGTTTCCAGCTTCTTGCGGTATTCGTTCATCGTCTTATTGTCCTTTTCGACAGCATCCCATTTATTGACGGCTATTATGCACGCCTTGCCTGAATCGTGAGCAAGCCCCGCTATCTTCGTATCCTGCTCGGTGACTCCCGCCACCGCATCTATCATTATAACACAGACGTCACTGCGCTCTATAGCCATTTTTGCTCGGATGATACTGTATTTCTCGACAGCATCATCGACCTTGCTTTTGCGGCGTATGCCTGCCGTATCCGTAAGGCAGAAGCGCCCATGTTTGTTCTCAACTACCGTATCTATGCTGTCACGGGTCGTTCCCGCAATATTCGATACAATACAGCGGTTTTCACCGGTTATCTTATTTACAAGGGAGGATTTTCCCGCATTAGGTCTGCCGATTATTGCGACCCTTACGCTGTCGTCTTCCTCTTCCTCGCTGTCCTGCTCGGGAAGATATTCAAATACGGCGTCAAGCAGGTCGCCTGTGCCGTGTCCGTGAACGGAGGAGACCTGTATCGGATCGCCAAGCCCTAAATTATAGAATTCATAAAAATTCGGGTCAGGCTCGCCGATGCCGTCGCATTTATTTACGCAAAGCACTACCGGTCTGCCACTTTTCCTGAGCATTGCTGCGACCTCTTCGTCAGCAGCAGCAACTCCGCTTTTTACATCCGTAACAAGAATTATCACATCGGCGCTGTCAATGGCAAGCTCTGCCTGACGGCGCATCTGCTTCAGGATGATATCATCGGAATACGGCTCTATGCCGCCGGTATCTATAAGTGTGAGCTTACGGCTGCGCCATTCACATTCTCCGAATATCCTGTCCCTCGTAACTCCGGGCGTATCGTTTACGATGGCGACACGTTCCCCGATAAGCTTATTGAACAATGTCGATTTGCCGACATTCGGCCTTCCGACAACAGCTACTACCGGATTAGCCATACTTTTCCTCCTTTTCCTTATTTTTTCATTAATAAACCACAATAATGAAAATAGAGAAGGATCTCTCCTTCTCTACCGTCTGCAAAAAGCAATCATGCCTCTACATTGAGTACTTCTCTGCCCTTATACATACCGCAGGCTGTGCAGGCTCTGTGAGCGAGCTTATATTCGCCGCAGTTGGGACAGGTAACGAGTGCCGGAGCGCTGAGCTTCCATACTGCTGATCTTCTCTTATCTCTTCTTGCTTTAGAAGTCTTTCTCTTGGGTACTGCCATTTCAATAACCTCCTTGAAAATAAAGTACAAAAATCATTCTTCAAGCAGCTTCGACAATGCTGCCAGCCTCGGGTCCGGTTCCTTCTCGGGACAACCGCAGCGACCCATATTAAGATTTTTTCCGCACTTTGGACACAAGCCCTTACAGGAATCCTTACAGAGGAACTTTGACGGAAGCTCCAAAAGAATATCGTCTCTGAGCAATGCATCAGTTTCGAGCATATAGTCCGGTGCTTCGATATAATCGTCACCGCCCTCATCGGGAAGCTTGGTGACGAGAATATGAGTAAACCTATAGGCGAGATCCTTGTCAAAGGGTTCAAAGCATCTGTCGCAATAATAATGATATCTGAAGCGTACGTCGGCTTCATATACCACCAGACCCGCATGGTTTGCAACGGTTATATCCGCTCTTACCGGCTCGGGAAAGGTATTCATTCCGACAGTCACTCCGCTGAGGTCAAGCTCAGCCGAAGCGGAAAGACTTTCATTCTCATTCAGAAAAATCTTTTTCAGTTCAAGAATCACAGTCTCACCCCGACAATTCTGTTTTACCGTATTTTATGCAAAACACGATAGGACGCCATACATTATTATAAATATTACACTGCTCTTTGTCAATATATTTTTTCAAAAAATCCGTAGAATGTACAAGAAAAAACGGCTTTTATTTCACCAATCTGCCGAGAAGGGACAGAAAAACATCACCGAAGGTCATTTCGCGTACACTTTCCGCAGCTGTGACCGGACAGGAGGCAAATCTTTCGCCCTTTCTTTCAAATATTATCTCCCCGACCTTATCGCCCTCCGACACCGGCGCAGAAATGCTTTCCGGAAGGATGACCCGGGAAGTCATATCCTTTTCGCCGCCCTTTTTCACAAGAAATTTTTCATCTGTCTCAGCCCGAGTACGCAGGCTTCCGGCTATACCGCCGGTAACGGGGATTTCCGTGAAGGCGTCCTGCGGCACCTCGGGAGTATATACAGAATAATTAGCAAAGCCATAATCAAGCAGCTTTGCCGCATCGGAAAAGCGCTGCTTGCCGCTCGGGCTGCCGAGAACAACAGCAACAAGCTCCAGCTCTCCTCGCTTTGCAGTCGCCGTGATACAGCTTCCCGCTCTGGATGTAGTTCCTGTTTTCAGTCCGGTTATGCCCTTGTAGCTTTTCAGGAGCTTATTTGTATTGACGAGCTGAGTTTTTCCCCCGCGCAGTTCATCCATCCATATACCTGTATATTTAAGTATGGAACGGTGCCTGAGCAGGTCGCGTGACATAAGAGCAACATCATATGCGCTTGTAACATGGCCGTCCTCATCAAGACCGTTGCAGTTTTTGAAAACCGTTTCCTTCATGCCGAGCTGCTTGGCCTTTTCATTCATCCGGGCAACAAATTCATCCTCGCTCCCGCAGACGAATTCAGCGAGGGCGACCGCCGCATCATTGGCGCTTGCGACGACTGTTGCCTTTACCATTTCATCCACAGTCATAGTCTCGCCCGGTTCAAGCCAGATATCGGAACCGCCCATTGATGCCGCGTGCTCCGAAGCTGTGACCTGATCCGTCCATTTTATTCTTCCGCTGTCGAGAGCCTCCATTACAAGGTCGAGCGTCATTACCTTCGTCACCGAAGCACAGGCACGTATCTCATGGGGATTTTTCCCGAAAAGGACTTCTCCGCTGAGAGCGTCCATCAGCACAGCAGAGGGCGCAGCTATTTCCTTATCCGAGACAGCGACGGCAGGCAGGGGGAACGAAAGCACCGCTGCCAGCATCGCGGCGAATGCCGGAATAAAACGTATTATCTTCATAATTACCTCCGTATACATTTGATCGGTACAATATATGTACTACGGAGAAAAAGTATTACTTACCCGATTCGCGGGGGAGCGCTTCAGCGCAGCACCTGCGCTCATGGGGCATCACTGAACCTTCAAGCGGAGGCAAGTATATACGAAGCTATTCTTACTTCTCATTCTTTATACGCATTATGCTTCTTTAAGCTCATCACTTTCAAGAAATTCGTCAATTGCTCTTTTCAGCCTTGCGACCGGCAGACCGACAACATTGAAATAATCTCCGTGTATTCCCTTGACAAAAAGAGCGCCCCTGCCCTGTATGCCATAGCCGCCGGCTTTATCGTAAGGCTCGGACGTAGTGATATAGTCCTCTATCTCCTTTTCGGAAAGCTCGAAAAACTCAACATCGGTCGATACCGAAAAGCTCATGCTTTTGCCCTTATAGAACAGGCAGCAGCCTGTTATTACACGGTGTACCGCACCGGAAAGCATATTCATCATTATTCTTGCATCATTTGTATCTCTCGGCTTATTGAGCATCTTACCCTCACAGATAACAGCCGTATCACAGCCGATAACAAGACATTTTTCTCTTCCCTGGGATACCATTTCCGCCTTTGCACAGGCAAGATATTCCGGGCATTTCTCTACATCCAGATCACGCGGCACAAGCTCTCTTATATCCGAAGGGATAACCTTGAAATCCTCATACAGCTTTGACAAAAGCTGTTTTCTTCTCGGCGAAGCCGAAGCAAGTATTACATCCATTTTATTTTACTCCTGACTGTCTTTTATTAATCCTTTGTATATATCTCCCTTTTTGAAGCCTGTAAGCTCTGCCGCCTCCTTCGCCGCAGACGATACAGACATCCCGCTTTCGACACGCTGTCTTGCAAGCTCCACAGCATCCTCAAGCGTTTCGGGCTGAGCCTGCTCCTCACCGGCTCCTTCAAGGACAAGGACTATCTCTCCCTTTACCGAGCCGTCAGCATAATGCTCCACAGCCTCAGAAAGAGTAGTGCGTATCACTTCCTCATGTACCTTTGTAAGCTCCCTGACAATAGAAAGTCTTCTGTCACCGAAGGCTTCAAGCATATCCCGGAGGGTATTCGGCAGCTTATGCGGCGCCTCATAGAATACCATGGTACGTTTTTCCTTCAGCAGGGAATTGAGATGTTCCCTTCGGCTGAGCTTATTTACGCTGAGAAATCCCTCGAAGGTAAAGCGTCCGGTCGGAAGTCCGGATATTGCAACAGCGCTTGCCACGGCAGTGGGGCCGGGAACGACACAGACCGGGATACCAAGCTCCGCGCATTTCTGCACAAGCAGCTCGCCCGGGTCGGATATGCATGGCATACCGGCATCGGTAACTATAGCGCAGCTTTCCCCGGCAAGCAGCCGGGAGCATATTTCCTCTCCCCGTTCGTGGGAATTATATTTATGGTAGCTGAGCATCGGGGTATGGATATCGAAGCGGTTAAGCAGCTTGACGCTGACGCGAGTATCCTCAGCCGCGATAAAATCCACCTGCCGCAGAGTTTCCGCAGCGCGTGGCGAAAAATCAGCGAGATTGCCTATCGGCGTCCCCACAACATAAAGCTTTCCGCTCAAAGATATTCCTCCTTATATGCTCCGTATATTTTTATCATTTCATCGGAGAATCCGTTATTATTTCCTTCGATAAACAAAACCGGCTCAGTTATCAGTCCGCCGGGTCTGCCGCCTTTTCTGCCCTCTATCAGGAAAAGCTTCGGCGCCTTTGACGGACGCTGCTGCACGAAGCGCAGTCTTTTCGGTTCTATATCATGTGCGCGCATTGACTGTATCACATCGCAAAGTCTTTCGGGGCGCTGGCACATACAGAGCCTGCCCGAAAAATTCAGCAGCATTGATGCAGCCGCCGCGATATCGTCCATCGTGCACATACTTTCATGTCTTGCGATAAGGCGGGAGGAATCGCTGCTTCTTATCCCGGTACCGTCTGCCTTATACGGCGGATTACAGACAACGAGGTCATAATATGATGCCGGAAGTTTACCGTTAAGGTCGCGAAGGTCGCTGCAAATCACCTGTACCCGGTCAGTCAGTCCATTCAGTTCAAGGCTGCGTCTGAACATATCGCACGCCCTTTCCTGTATCTCAACGGCAGCGATCTGAGCAGGCACTCCTGAGCGCAGCCAGATAAGCGGTATCGAACCGCAGCCGGTACCAAGATCACAGGCGCGGTCTTTTTTGCCGGGTCTTGCAAAATCTGCGATAAGCACCGTATCCGTCCATAATTTGTGTTGCCGCGAGACGATAAGATTTATCCCCCTCCCGAGTGGTTCTATCTTCTCGTTTTCGTTGATCACGT
>CADCGS010000086.1:0-9919 GCA_902801055.1 uncultured Ruminococcus sp.
TGTAAATGATTTTATCAAAGCTCATTTTTGCCACATCCTATGCCTGATTTATCTACTTCAATTATAGCATAAAATGCAGGGGTTTTCCAGTTTTCATGCTCCTTTTGGGTGCATTTAGAATGTGAGCTTTTTGCTTTGTTTTTGGCTTGCAAGCTGACTTTTGAACTGATTTGATTTTTGAGTTTCACGGATTCAGGGAATTATTAAAAATATCGCAGATGGTCGAAAGCGGCAGATATACCTTACCGTCATTTTCAATGATATCAATGCTGTATTTTCCGAGATCAAGATCGACCGGCTTTTCTTCGCTATCTGGCACTACCTCACTGCTGAGAAGATACGGCGAATCGAGGATAGTGCTGTCCACTATAATTTCCTCATTCGTGAAATCTTCCAATACATCGAAATGAACGGTATCTTTTACGGGATCAATGACCATGGTCCCATTTGTGTCTGAAATGGTATATGTACCGTCGCTGTTTTTTGTTTCGGTGAATTCTGCATTGTATATATTGCCGAGGTGATCCGATGGGCGGATATATGGTATTTCGGGCAGCTTATCGGAAAAAACGCAGGTGATATCACCGGCATCATCCATAATGTATTTATAGGCTTTAACGGTGTTTTCTTTCAGCCAGGCGGGGGAGGACTGAGGAGCGGGACTGGTATCTGACTCTGTTGCTGCGGCTGCCGTTACTGACTATGATAATGATAAGATAATAAGAGCCGAGAGAATGATCGGATCTGTTCTCTTTTTCATGGTATAACATACTTTCGTTTGTATATGTACAGAAACATCGGAGTGAACTGATCCCTGAGCTGCGGCGATGACAGCAGCCGTTTGTGCCCGGAACAGATCGCAGTTTTATTGCACTGCTCCGTTCAGATCTTCTGCAAAGGCATCCTTATCTGACCTGTAGGTCTCA
Organism: uncultured Ruminococcus sp.; assembly: GCA_902801055.1. Taxonomy (GTDB): domain Bacteria; phylum Bacillota; class Clostridia; order Oscillospirales; family Acutalibacteraceae; genus UBA1213. Next base: position 927 of record CADCGS010000086.1, read on the forward strand.
AGATGTCTGCAAAGTGCATCAAAGGTTTCCGGACTGATATCATGCTCTATTTTGCAGGCATCTACCTCGGCGATCTCCTCCGGAACGCCAAGACGGACAAAAAGATCGGTCAGCGTCTTATGGCGTGCGAATATTTTTTCAGCTATTTTCAGACCGCTCTCGGTTATTGTTATATAATTATCCTTATCCATTGTAATATAGCCTTTTTCTTTAAGGCGTTTGGTGGTGTATGTTACGCTGGGCTTTGTAATACCGAGGTGACGGGCTATATCAACGGATCTGACCTCTCCGTTTTTTTTCTGGATCATAAGCATAGCCTCAAGATAATCCTCAGCCGTTTTTTCCGGGTTTATATCTGGTCTCATAATTACCTCCTGCTCCGACATTATGACTATCGGTCTGAATTATCTGATACAGTTTCATGTCTTGATTTATGCTGCTGTATCGGACGGGAAATTTGTTCCGGTGAAATATATTTTATCTATCCTATCATATCATATTTTTTTATTTCACGCAATAGCCATTATGATCATATTTTGAGATGATAATTACTGCCATAGGTTGTGAAGATTTCACCAAAATGATTGACATATTACTATTTTTATGTTAATATTACAATGAAGCAGTTTGTATTTTTTAAGAATGGAGGAATATCTATGAAATATACAAACAAACTAAAAAAAAGCATTATCGGTTTTTCTGTGCACTGCACTTGTCGGCAGTACAGCGGTCGCTTTGCCGTCTGTTATTTCAGACAGCGGCATAGTTGCAAGTGCTGCCGGAACCTACGGCAACTATCAGTATGAAGTCCAGAGCAACGGCACTGTACAGATCACAAAATATACCGGCTCGGATACAAGCATCACGCTGCCTTCCAGGATAGACGGGAAGGACGTAACAAGCATCAGCCAATATGCTTTCAACGGCAATACTACTATCAGAAGTATTTCTTTACCCGGTACATTTACAACAGTACCTTCACTCGCTTTCTACGGCTGTTATGCACTCGAAACTGTTACTTTGCCGGATACGATCACAGAAATAGGTTCTTATGCATTTGAATTCTGCGATAAGCTTACAACCGTTAATGTCAGAGGCAAGCTGAAATACATCTATAACGGAGCTTTCTATTGCTGCTATTCCCTTTCAAACTTTAAATTCGGCAACGACCTTATCTCAGTCGGATACAACGCATTTATCAATACCGGGCTTAAATCGTCAACTCTGCCCGATTCCGTTACCAGCCTCGGAGACTATTCCTTTGGTTTCACTTACAAAAACAGCGAATTCAGAGCTGTCGATGGATTTGTATTAAATGGTAAAAAAGGCTCCGTTGTTGAAACCTATGCAAAAAATAACAATATTACCTTCAAAAGGACGGATACACCGACCTTTGAAGAGGACTGCGAACTGAGAAATGTCGCCGGCGGTCTGGAGATCGTGAAATACAGCGGCGAGCTTAAATCAATAACGATCCCCTCCGAGATCAACGGCAAGACTGTTGTTGCAATAGCAGATGAAGCCTTTGTCTATAACGAAGATCTCGAAAGAGTATACGTTCCAGGAACAATAACGGACTGGGGCGACTATGTATTCTACGGCTGTAAGGCACTGAAAACTGCAGTCATATATTCGGGACCTGAGAATATCGGAGAATGTACATTCATGGACTGTTCGTCACTGACACTTGTTTCTCTGCCCGATACGCTCACATCCTTTTCAAGGGGTGTGTTCAGCGACTGTACTTCCCTTAAGGCAACACCGCACAAAGAACGCCTTACGGCTTAGCACCGCATATGCTTGCTCTTTTTCCGTCATTCTGCACAAAACTCGCTTGATAACCGTCAGAGGTTAACTACGCTCGTTTTGCACAATCTGACGAAAAAATTGACGGCGCATCTGCGGCACTATCTTTGTGCGGTATTGCCTTAAAACAGTAAACTGCAAGGGCAAAATAAATAGTATCGACTATGGGGCTTTCTACTACTGTTACTCTCTTGACAGCTTTGATTTCGGTAATGATATTGTTATTATCGAAGATTATGCATTTCTCAATACCGCGCTTACCTCGGCAACTCTGCCCAATTCCCTTACCACTATCGGAGATCATGCTTTAGGCTTTAATTACAAAAACAGCACATATATCAAAACCGATGGCTTCACGATAAAAGGCGCTGCAGGCTCGGCGGCGGAAACCTATGCCGAAGAAAACGGATTTGAATTTATAAAGACAGAATTTCCCCTTGTAAATAATTCCACCGTCAGCGCAGAGACTATCGCTCTCGGCGAGAAGGTAACTCTTACTGCAAAGGCAGAGGGCGGCACTGCACCGTACACCTATGCTCTTATGTATAAGAAGGCTTCGGCTTCGACATGGTCTAAGATAGGCGAGAAATACGGCACCGAAAGCACAGGCTCATTCAAGCCCGGCGCTGCTGTACCGTATGATGTACAGATCAATGTCAAGGACAGCACCGGCAAGGTGGTATCAAAGAAATTCAAGATCACGGTCAATACCGGCAGCACATTAAAAAATACCTCGACCGTCTTATCCTTAGGCCTGATTTATGGTGAAGATTTATGTGTAATACCAAAAGCAGAAGGCGGTACAGCACCGTATAAGATGATAGACTACGCCGTAAAAAGATCATCTGAACCCGATACCGAATGGGAATACGCCCTTGAACAGCGTGAGCTGACCGGCAAAGATGAAGATGATATGATTAAATTCAGATTCGGCAGTATAGGTTTTTATGATTTCAAGATCATAGTCGGTGACAGCAGCGGCAAAACAGCAGAAAAGATCTTCAATGATATATCGGTGGAGCCACTGGTTTAGTCAATATAATATCTCTTTATAAGAAAAAATATAAATAGCTCAGACTATCCCCCGGCAGAGCATTCTGTCGGGGGAATTTCTTGTGCTGTGCCCGAAGGAAGTGCCCTTGGGGTACTCTTTTTCCGTCATTCATGAAATGATCCGGTTAGCTTCTGACAGGAAGGCTGAGATTTTATGAAAAAGCATTTCGGGGAGGAAAAATTGATAATACAGCTATTGACAAACAGAGTTAGATATGTTAAACTATCCTTGGTTAGGTAAACAGGATCATCTGACCAATATTTTTGAGCCAAAGGTTAGACATATCTAATTAAATCATCGGAGGATAATATGAGTGTTGTAATAGTCGGCGGAAATGAATGTATGGTAAGAGAATATACAAAGCTTTGCGAAAAATACAAATACAAGGCAAAGATCTATCCGAAAATGTGCCGTGGGCTGCAAAATATCGGCAGTCCCGATCTGATGGTGCTTTTTACAAATACCATGTCGCATAAGATGATAAAATGCGCGATGGACGGGATAAAAAATCTTGATATCCCGGTCGAAAGGTCACATAACAGCTCTAAGGCTGCTCTCAGGAGCATCCTTGACAAATACTCACAGTAAGGGCAATACCGCCGGGAGATAGTGCCGCAGATGCGCCGTCTATTTTTTCGTCAGAATGTGCAAAACGAGGTATGGTCTGAAATGGGAGGGGTGGAATATGTCAGAGGAAATTCTTGTCAGGCATTGTGCGCCGACGCTTATGGGGCTGAAAACAGGAAATATGTTTTCATGCCGGTTTGAAACAAAGGAGGACGAGCGCCGCAGTCTGACTGAGCTGAACCGCAGACTTGGTTCAAAGGGGATACGGGTCATCCCGCTCAGACATCATAACGGTTCGACCCTTGTTTACCTTTACAGACCGTCACGCCTGAGAAATGATCTGAGCAATAAGCAGGCGATGGAGATGCTGAGGGAAATGGGCTACAGGCAGGAGGGTGTAAATATCTGTCTTGCGGGGCTTATGAAAAAGCTGCGTGAAAATGAGGATTTTCCGCACGAGATAGGATTGTTTTTAGGCTATCCGCCGGAGGATGTCTGCGGCTTTATCAGGAACAAGGGAAGCGGCTGCAAATGTGTAGGCTGCTGGAAGGTCTACGGAGATGCGGACAAAGCACAGCGGACTTTTGATAAATACAGGAAATGTACAGAAATATGCTGCACACTTGCGGCAAAGGGATACAGCATAGAGCGTATGACGGTATCCTGCTGAAAGGTCTGTAAAGCCGAGGGGCTTTCAGTATATATTATTTTTTTGAAAGGAAAGTAGATATGAGTAAAATTGCAGTAGTTTATTGGAGCGGAACAGGCAACACGGAGGCAATGGCAAATGCTGTCCTGAGCGGAGCAAAGGATAAGGGCGCAGAGGCAGAGCTTTTTACTGCGGCTGATTTCAGCGCAGATAAGGCTGAGGGCTTTGACGCTGTAGCTTTCGGTTGTCCGTCAATGGGAACAGAGGAATTAGAGGAAAGTGAATTCGCGCCGATGTTTGATTCAGTGAAGGGAAAGCTCAGCGGGAAAAAGCTTGTGCTTTTCGGATCATACGGCTGGGGTGACGGTGAATGGATGAGAAACTGGGAAGAGGATTGTAAAGGCTGCGGTGCTGTATTGGCGGCGGAAAGCGTAATATGCAATGATGCGCCCGATGATGATGTGCTTGAACAGTGCAGGGCTTTGGCTGCAGCGCTTGTCTGATCTGCTTGACCCGGACTTGGTGATATTTTCAGAGAGCAAAGGCAACGCCGGCGGTGTTGCCCTGATAAGGATAAAATAATTCCCGGCTGAAAGCGCTGCTGACCGCGTGAGGCGTGCCGGACGGGATAAGAAATAAAAAACTTGTTGACAACGTGCAGTAAAGGTGCTATAATGCTGTTAGTTAAATTGAACTAACGATATTATGTGCTGTCAGAACTGCTTTTCTCTTACAGCAGCATGATAATTATTGCTTTACCGGTCGTTAATTGGCATCGGGCTTTCTGCCCGTGAAATGCAGAAATAACGACAATTTTTATGGTCACTGGGTTTGATAGAGCTAACCTTGTAAGACTTATTTAACGAACAGCAGGTGTATGAAATGTGTAAAAAGAGAATCGCTTTGGTTTCGGGAATATGGCTGGCGCTTATCCTGCTTGCCGGAATGTTTCCGCTGAATGTATTTGCAGCCGGAAATGAAGATGCTCAGCCTGGATATTATATGTCCTATAAAAAATATAAGGCGGCTGTTGACCCCGAGGGTACCAAAACGATAACCTACAACGAAATAACGGATCAGATATCAGCTCTCCTTGAAGAAGGAATGAAACGATATACCGGAGGAGCGCCGAAGGAAGGCGAGGACGGGTATTACAAGCCCTTTTCCAATGCATACGGCTTCTGGTATGAGACTTCCGGCTTTGAAAAGACCGTAATGGGCTATATTTCCGGTTCGAGGGTCACAGAGGTCGAGCTGCAGTTTTCGACCATGCGCAAATCCGTATCCGGAGAGGAAAGCGCTGAGACTATCCGCTCGGAGGTCGATACTCTTGTTTCGATGCTGAGGGAGGATGCGAACAAGCTTGACGAGCTGTTCGGATACAACAGTTCCGAGGGTTCCGGAGGCGGCAGCAGCGGGCTTGCATGGGCGACTTTCGGAGCAGTATTCGGGATAATCGTCCGTGAGGGTCTTGAAGCGATACTCATAGTCGGTGCGATGATAGCCTACCTCGTCAAAACAAAGAACAAGCGCGGAATGATTTTTGTTTATGCAGGAGCGGTACTTGCTCTGGCGGCAAGCGTTATAATGGCGGTCATCCTTTATTCGTTTGCGAGCAATGCGGGAAATTCCATACCGCAGGAGATAACTGAGGGTGTTACGGCACTGCTTGCAGTAGCAGTACTTATATATGTTTCCAACTGGATGATATCCAAGGCGGAGTCCGATAACTGGACTAAATATCTTTCCGGCAAGGTTTCCGATTCGGCGGAAAAGGGCAAGGTGCTTGCGCTCGGCTTCACGTCATTCCTTGCGGTATTCAGAGAAGGCGCAGAGGTGATACTTTTCTGCCAGCAGTATTTCACAAGGGCGGATTCAATGGAAAACGGTTTTCTTGCCGTATCCGGAGGTATAATTCTCGGTCTGGCGGCAGTTGCGCTGATATTTATTCTGATAAGAGTATTCGGCATAAAGATACCGCTCAAACCGTTCTTTATGGCGACGAGTATACTGATGGCGATAATGTCTATAGCCTTCCTCGGTTCCGGTATGTGGGAGCTGTTTATGGACGGCGGGCTTGCCGACAGTATCGGAGGATGGGTACAGCAGCTTGCAGCTACTATCCCGGCGCTTTCGTGGATGTCCGGAAATGATATGCTCGCATTCTTCGGAATATATCCGACATGGATAACACTGCTGCCTCAGCTGATACTTCTTGTAGTAACGGTCATTACCTTTATTCTCGCAATGAAGAAAAAGCCTGCCGCAAAGGAAGAAGAGCAGGAAGAATGAAGGCAACGCTGAGCCGTCAGGCGTTATTTATTCAGCGGTTTCAGGATCTGCAATAGCCCGGGGCTGACCCGTAAAAGCCCCGGTTTTATTGAGAGCCGCAAAGGCTCTGCATAATAAATGAAAATTCAGTTATTATCAGGAGGAATTAAAATGAAAAAATTAGTAAGGATAATGGCAGCAGTTTTCTGCTCTGCGATTATAGCTGCAAGCTTTGCTGCGTGCAATAAGGACAGCGGTTCTTCTTCAAAATCCGATGAGGGATCAAAGACAGCCTCAGCTGCCGATACGAAAAAGGAATCTGCTGATGAAAAATCTGAAGACGGTGCAGATGAGCCGGATCTCGGATTCACAGAGGTGCCGATCTTCGAGGATGTTGAAAAGGAATTCCTTAACCTGACAGCCGTATATTTCCAGGCTGTTGATATGACAGGCGGCTATAAGGCAGAGGATTATGACTGCCACCTTGAGCTGGATGTAAAGGCTCTGAAAAACGGTCTCGGCTACGGTACAGGCGACTGGGTGCCCTATCTGACAGTAAATTATGAGGTAACAAAGAATGATACAAAGGCTAAGGTAAGCGAGGGTACATTCATGCCGATGGCTGCATCGGACGGCCCTCATTACGGCGCAAATATCAAGATGGACGGCGACGGACTCTATACAGTAAAATTCACCGTTAAGTTCCCTGATTCCAGCACATACCTTATCCATACAGATGAGACAGGTCCTGAAGCACATGAATTCCCGAACGCTATTGAATATACCTATGACAAGTGGCAGTTCACGAAGGGTGCATGGGCTGAATAACAGCAATACGGGTGAGGCGTTACGGGAGCTTCGCTGACAATACTCCGATACGATTTTTCGTATCGGAGTGCTTTGCTTGTTATAGCAGAACTCCGTCTATCCTTCGGAGCACGAATTATTATCAAAGGGGAAGGAATATGCTTACTTATCTGATAAATGTAACAGACGATATGCTTGCGCTGTCGCTTGTAATTGGTATGATAGTCGCTTTTCTGGATACATACTGTTCCGGAAGCGGAAGGATCACAGGCAGGATCGGCTTGCTTGCGGGCGTTATCGCGGCGGGCGTCAGGGCTTATTTTACCAATACCCGGCGCATCAAGGACGGCTGGAAGGTCGGCACATACGGGCTGGGATTTTCGCTGGGCTTTCTGGTGCTGACGGCCGCTGCAGTTGCCGTATTCGGATATTTCCTTATGCGGAAAAAGAATTGTCCGAAAATGAAAACAGCTGCAAACTGGGTGATATCCATATGCTTTGCTCTGTTCATGGGAGCGTGTCTGTACTGTTCGCTGCCGAATGTGCTGACCTATCCGTTCAAATTCGATACGGGCGGACACGGGCTGATATCATCCGATTTTTTCCTGAGACTTGGCGGCTATCTTCTCGGAGTCATCATCTGCGCCCTGTCTGGCATCGGTGTATATAAGCTGTATATGTGTGCCGCGAAAAAAGGGATAAGAGCAGTACCGTTTGTGTCAATGTGCATCGGCGTAGTTTTGTACGGTGTTTACTATTTCGGGAAGCTGATGGCAGTGCTTACTACACGCAGCATAATCGACGATGTTAATATGTTCAGCTTTGCGGCACAAAGCAATAACCTGTCTTGCTGGTATACATACGGTCTTTTCATTCTTGCCCTTATTACCGCAGTGGTATTCTTTGCGGGAAGCTTAACGAAAAAGGAGCCGTTTTCGACAAAGGCACAGCACAGAAAGCAGCGTGCCCTGTGGAGAAGCGGAAGGAGATATTCTCTTCTGCTGATACTATGCTTTATCGCAGGTATCCTCTGCTCCACGCTGTTTGTTGAGATGAATAAGGTAGTTATCCGCGAGGCACCGGTAGAGGAGCCTGTTATCATCAAGGATTCCGACGGAGAGGATAAGGAACTCCAGGTGCCGTTGGAAATGGTCAGCGACGGACACCTGCACCGCTTCGGATATAAAACCGGAGAGGGAAATCAGGTTCGCTTCATAGTCGTACTGAAACAGGAGAATACAAGCAATTACGGCGTTGGTCTTGACGCCTGCGAAATATGCGGCGAAGCCGGTTATTATGAAAACAGCGCAGGTCAGATAGTGTGCAAGAAATGCAATGTTATCATGAACCGGACTACCATAGGAATGAAGGGCGGCTGTAATCCTATTATAATCGACTATGATATGGACGAAAATGCCATTACGGTCCCTGTATCGGAAATGATAAAGAATCAGAAGGTATTCAAGAGCTGAAAATGCTGAGAAAGGAAGGATCAGGATATGTTTTTCAGAATGATAACAGGAGCATACCGCCGCCAGTGGAAAAAGATGCTGATGATAGCTCTGACTGTAGCGCTCGGTGCGTCTATAGCGACGGCGATGCTCAATGTCATGCTGGATGTAGGCGACAAGATAAACGAGGAACTCAAAGCATACGGCTCCAATATCACAGTTGTTCCGAATTCGCAGGCGGTAATGTCCGACCTCTATGATGTGGAGGACGGGGACAAGGGTGCGCAGTATCTGAGCGAGGATACCCTCGGCGAATTCCTTACGATATTCTGGGCAAATAATATAACAGATTTCGCACCTGTTCTTGATACAGATGTCACTGTAAACG
>CADCGS010000086.1:9957-14266 GCA_902801055.1 uncultured Ruminococcus sp.
GACCATCATTTTGAATTCAAAAAAAAGGGAACGGTCTATCAGCGCGATACAGGTATAATCAATCTGAGAAGCTGGTGGGACATTACCGACGGCAGCTGGCTGGACGAAGCAAAGCTCAGCGGGGATAATTACGCGATGATCGGGAAAAAGCTTTCGGAAACGCTCGGAGTAAAGGCGGGCGGCAAAATAGAGGTAAAGGGCAGCGACAGCACCGAAACTCTGGAGATCGTCGGTATATTTGAATCAGGCGATGATGAGGAGGATTGTATTTTCACTACACTGTCCGCAGCCCAGAGGCTTTCGGGCGCAGAGGGAAAATATAAAAAGGCTGAGGTCAGTGCGATAACCTCGCCTGATGATGAGCTTGCCGTGAAGGCGGCAAAAAATCCGGAGCTTCTCAGCGGAGATGAATATGATCTCTGGTACTGCACCGCTTATGTCAGCTCCATCTGTTTCCAGATACAGGAGGCTATACCTGACGCTTCGGCAAGGGCAGTCCGGCAGATAGGGCAGTCCGGCAGATAGCGGATTCCGAGGGAAAAATACTGGAAAAGACAGAGCTTCTTATGGCTCTGATAACCCTTATGAGCCTTATCGGCGCTACCCTCGGCATTTCAAACCTTGTCACCTCAAGCGTTATGGAGCGTTCAGCTGAGCTTGCGCTTATGAAGGCAGTAGGAGCCAAAAACGGACAGATAACCCTGCTCGTTCTGACGGAGATAATACTGACCGCAATTGTCGGTGCGGCGGCGGGATATTTTATGGGCTATGCCTTTGCACAGATAATCGGACAGTCGGTATTCTCATCCTCTATTGAAATGAGCGGCATGGTGGCATTCCTTGTTACTGTGCTTATTATTGCCGTCACGCTTATCGGAAGTATTCCTGCGATAAGGATGATACTGCGTCTGCGCCCGTCAGAGGTGCTTCACGGCGGACATTGAGAGGGGGAGAAAAATGAATAAAAAACACAGGATGTTTGTCAGGATGGTGCTGGCGTCCCTTCTCAGGAGGCGTTCGAGAATGATAGTTGCCCTGCTTGCGATAGTGGTCGGAGCAACGATACTTTCTGGACTGGGACTGATATATTATGATGTGCCCCGTCAGATGAGCGCACAGTTCCGCAGCTACGGAGCAAATGTTCTACTGACGCCCTCGGGAAAGTCCGATATGAAAGACAGTGATATAAAAAAAGCCGTATCGGTATTCCCGGAGGATAAGCTGAAGGGCTATACACCGTACAGATATGAAAATTCAAAGCTTAATAACCTGCCTGTTTCCATAGCCGGTACTGATCTTTCCTCGGTCATGGATACAAGCCCTTACTGGCATATTTCCGGGCAGCTTTCCGATGAAAACGGCAATGCCCTTGTCGGAAAAAAGCTTGCGGAGCAATTCGGGCTCAACGTCGGCGACAGCTTTAGTCTGGTCAATTCCTTTGAGGTCAATGACAGTACAGAAATGTCGGATATTCCCGAATACGAAATATATACAGACCCCGAAACAGGCGAAAAATTCTGCGACCATATGCTTGATCTGAAAATATCCGGCATACTTGAAACGGGCGGCTCGGAGGAGGAATATATCTACGTGACGCTTGACGATGTAAGCAGTCTGATGCTCAGCAGCAGGGGCTGCGATATAGTCGAGGTGAGCGCCGCGGCAGGTGAGGAGGAATTAAAGGGATATCTTGACGAGATAAACCGGAAAATACCCTCGCTTACAGCTAAGCCCGTAAAGCGTGTTACAGCCTCGGAAAGCACAGTCCTTTCAAAGCTTGAATCGCTTGTGCTGATAGTAACGGCAGTAGTTCTTGCGCTGACTATGATATGCGTAGCTACGACGATGATGGCTGTAATAGCCGAAAGAAGACGGGAGATAGGTCTGCGGAAGGCTTTAGGGGCGCTTGATTCGAGCATAATACTTGAATTTTTGTCGGAGGGACTTGTTCTCGGCGCGGTCGGCGGGATAACAGGCTCTGTCCTCGGATATCTGTTTGCGGACTGCGTAAGCATGAATGTATTCAGCAGCGCGATAACCTTCCGGCCGCTGCTGGTGCCTACTGCGATAATCGTTTCGGTCGCGGTCACTGGACTTGCGTGTCTTATACCGATAAGGAGTGCGGTGGATGTTGACCCCGCGCTTGTATTGAAGGGCGAGTAAGGAGGAATAAAAATTGAAATTATTGGAGCTTAAAAACGTCACAAAAAGATACGGCATCCTTTATGCTCTGGACAAGGTGAACCTCAGCATAGACAAGGGCGAATGGATAGCTATAATGGGGCCGTCCGGTTCGGGAAAAAAAGCACTATGATGAATATAATAAGCTGTATGGATAAGCCGACCGACGGACAGGTCTTTTTTGACGGCAGGGATATCACAAGGGACAGCAGGAAAAAGCTTACGGAATTCCACAGAGATAAGATAGGGCTTGTTTTCCAGCAGTTCCACCTTATAAATTATCTCAATGCCGTGGAGAATGTCATGGTCGCACAGTATTACCACAGTATGCCCGATGAAAAGGAGGCGCTTGAGGCTCTGGAAAGAGTCGGGCTGAAGGACAGGGCAAAGCATCTGCCGAGCCAGCTCTCCGGCGGCGAACAGCAAAGGGTATGCATTGCAAGAGCGCTTATCAATTCGCCGGAGCTTATCTTAGCCGACGAACCTACGGGTAATCTTGATGAAGCAAATGAAAATATCGTTCTCGATCTGTTCAGACAGCTTCATAAAGAGGGGACAAGTCTGATAGTTGTTACCCATGATCCCGAAGTCGGAGAGGTCGCGCAGCGTGTGGTCCGGCTTGAACACGGGAAGATAGTTTCCGATAAGAAAAATGACGGATTTGACGGTTAAGGAGGAATAATGCTATGTCAGAAAAAAACATTCCCGCTGCATTGCTTTCCGTATGCATATCGGCTATAATAGTATTATCATTTACGGCCTGCGGCAGCGGGGATAAGACCGTTGTGTACAATGACGGAACATATTCCGGCAGGAGCAGCGTTTTCGGCGAGGACGAAAGCGGCAACGGCGCAGGCTACGGAGAGGTAAGCATTACGGTCAAGGATAATAAGATAACGAAGTGCAGCTTTAAGATGTACAAGCCTGACGGAACTATAAAGGATGAAAAATACGGCTCTGACCTTTCGCGGGAAAATCGTCTTAAAGCACAGAAGGCGGTACAGTCTGCGGAAAAATATGCGGCGGCCGTTATCGGGAAAGGCTCGGCAGAGGATATTGACGCTATCAGCGGCGCAACAATATCCTGTAAGGAATTCAAAGAGGCTGTAAGCGATGCCCTGAAAAAAGCGGAAAAAAAGCAATAAATTTCTACCGGTACGGGAGGGATCATTATGAAAGCAGGCAGGATCATACTTCATATTATCATTACTCTGGCTTTGATCATATTGACGGTCGGAGTGCCGTCTGCATATATCCTGACCCGGTCGGGCGGAAAAATGACGGATGCGGTTTCGGGAGCGAGTATGAAGCTGCCTGAAAAAACGTCGGGAGAGTATCTGATCCTTGTGAACCGTTCGCTTCATGAGGATACGATCGACGAATGGACGGCATTTTTCCGTGACGAAAAAATGGACGTTATATTTGATGATATTAATTGTATTGCGCCCAGGGGTGACGGCAATGCGATAAAAACAGCGGAGAGGCTGCGCGCGCAGCTTCCCGAAAATCAGATGCGGTTACGAAGCGAGGATGCGACGCTGCTTGCTTCAAAGGCAGAAAACGGATGTATTGACGCCGCGATATTTTCAAAGGAATTTGCCGATGAGCTTAAGCTGAAAGCTGACGCACATGAGAACGTCGTTTGTATAAAGATCAGGGTAGGTGAGCAGTAAAATGAAAAAAACAGATAATAAAAGCGAACGCAGGCGTATATCGCCGCCGCTGAGAATGATCAATTTTTTTGCTGTCGCCGGAATACTGGTCAGTTTCCTTATCCATTCGATCTCGGGCAGTGTGCGTTTGTTCGGCGCTCAGGGCATTTCCCCGAAAATCAGCGCGAGGATATGTATGCTGTTTGTGGTGGTCCACGTTATCGTCAGCGCCATACTGACCGTAAAGACCGTTAAAACCATACGCAAAAGCGGAAAAAGCTATTTTGGTGAAAACAAGTTGTTCTGGGCGAGAAGGATAAGCGGTTTTGCGCTGCTTATCCCCCTTGTCATGCACCTTCTGATATTCAGGGGGACGGGAGATGATGCATACAGGCTCGTTTTCTTCCACAGCGGCAGACTTGTCTCCCAGATACTTCTTGCGGCTTGTCTGGCACTTCATATAATAATGAATATAC
>CADCGS010000087.1 GCA_902801055.1 uncultured Ruminococcus sp.
TAATTATGCCGATGTTCTATGGAGCACCGCAGCTTTATTACAGGAACCTGCTTTATACAGCCGTCACACGAGCAAAGGAAAAAATAATTTTGATAGGAAATGTATCAACTCTCAGAAGAATGGTAGATAATAATAAAAAGACAAAGCGATATTCCGCTCTGAAGGCATTTCTGGAAAGGAGCGCACAATGAACCGTATAATGTCGCTTTTCTTTCCGCCGAAATGCCCCTACTGCCGTGATGCAATTCTGCATGATATGACGGAATGTCTGGTGTGCCGGGCAAAATATCCCGCTCATCCCCGTATCGAGGTCTTATTTTCCGGCGAGATATGCATAGCACCTTTCACCTATATTGATAAGGTCAGACAGGCTATACTTGATTTCAAATATCACGGCTGTCGGTTCAATGGTGAAAGTTTTGCGGCAGCTGTTGCAGCTTCCGTCCGGGAGGTGTATTATAAAGATATGGATATCGGGATGATAACCTGTGTTCCGATGAGCAGCGACCGTAGAAAAATAAGGGGCTTCAATCAATCGGAGATAATCGCAAAGCTTGCAGCCGGGCATCTTGATAAGCCATATATTTCTCTGCTGTACCGTGATGACGGAGCAGCGATACAGCATGAAAAAACATATAAGGAGCGTCTCGATCCGGATGATAAGAGCTTTCATCTTGTGAAGGATGCCGATATCAGCGGAAAGACAATACTGCTGATTGATGATATAATGACTACGGGCGCTACGCTGTCGAAATGCAGCACTCTTTTGCGGGAGGGCGGTGCAGAGCGTGTATTATGTGCGGTCGTGGCAATGTCAAAGTAATATCCGATGGATATTGATAATATGAGACCTGTTGATATAGAAAGGGTGTAAAATATGGGAATGGATATAGCAATTGATCTTGGAACCTCGCGCACGAGGATATTTTTGCAGAATAAAGGCAAATTAGTAGACGAGCCGTCTGTAATAACAGTAAATCTCGAGGATGACAGCATTATGGCGATAGGAGAGGAAGCCTATCAGATGCTCGGCAGGACCTCTGACAGATTCAATGCATTATATCCGATAAACGGGGGAGTTATTTCCGATCTTGGTCTGGTCGAGATAATGATATCTACATTTCTGAAAAGGGTAGTATCCTCACGTATCGGTATGCCTCGTGCAGTAGCGTGTGTTCCGGGGGAGATAACGGATGTAGAGAAAAGAGCGGTCGTAAATGCCATAAGCTGCTCAGGTATACGCCGTGTATGCCTGATCGAGGAGCCTGTAGCTGCAGCAATAGGCGCAGGTCTGGATATTACGGGGCCGCACGGTAATATGGTAGTGGATATCGGCGCCGGAACGACAGATATGGCGGTAATTTCGCTCAGCGGAATAGCCGTTTCCCGTTCGATCAAGCAGGCAGGAAATGTTATGGATGATGAGATCATCAAATATGTCAAGCGCAAATACAATATGCTTATCGGCAAGCGTACAGCCGAAGAGGCAAAGATGAACATAGGCTGTGTGCTCCCGGGCATGGCGACGGGGACATACCGTATAAAGGGCAGGAACATGATAACTGGTATGCCTATGTGGGTAGATCTGCGCTCAGAGGAAATGGTAGAGCCGCTTAAAGATGTAGCGATAGCAATAGTAAAGCAGATACAGGATGTCCTTGAGGAGACGCCTCCGGAGCTTATCGGGGATATATACAATGACGGTATAGTGCTGACAGGCGGAGCATCGCAGATAGTCGGTATGGATACTCTGATAAAGATAGCGACCGATCTGAGGGTCACTATAGCTGATGATCCGGCGGACTGCGTAGTACGCGGATGCGGAGAGGCAATAAAATATATTGACGGAATGAAGCGCTCTGACGGAAGCGTAAATCCGATCACGGACAGGTTCTGATTATACGGCATATGATAAAGGCAGCCAAAACGATAAGCTTTGGCTGCCTATGATATACTTCGGTCAATTATTTATCTATTGATTCCTTCAGCTGATCGAATGTTACACCGTATTTCTCGGCAATATCCCTTGCATAGCTTACACCCTCGGGCGGTGCGATAAATACCTTGAAGCTTCTCTGTCCTTCATGTATTCCCGTGATAAGACTCGCGACCTTGATGTCGCCTTCGTATGAATTCATCTGGTCAAGATTCATCGCAAGCTCATGCATATGCGTATTGAATACCGTCCTTGCCCCGAGATACCTCAGAGCACGCACTACGTCCTTTGCTATGTATAATCCCTCGGCAAGCGATGTCGTGGCAAGGGATTCGTTGAATAATAATAAACTCCGGTTAGTTGCAGCTGAGAATATTTCGCTCAGGCGCTTTGATTCCTCGCCCAGTCTGCCGAGATTTGCCGTCTGGTTCTCGTCAACCGGGAAATGAGTGAAAATATTATCCGCAGGAGATATCTCCGCATAAGATGCCGGTACAAATATGCCGCTTTGAGCCAGTACAAGCAGATGACCTATCGCCTGTGTAAATGTTGTCTTACCGCCGCGGTTGGGGCCTGTCATGATAAATATACCGTGCTCGGAATTGAATTCTATATTATTGCCGACAATATCCATCTTTTTGCCTTGCTGCATCATAACACCAAGCTTTAGATTGAAAACATCCCTGCATTTTATTTCTCTGCACTGGGCGTCAAGTATTACAGGCTTTGACATCGGCAGCCCGAGATCCATAAGCTTTGTGCAGTATTCAGCCCAGCGGATATAGAAAATGAATTCAGGGATAAGCTTTGTCAGACTGTAGCCGCTGATGCTGACATAGCGCGACAGCTTGTTTTTGAGTGACTTGACGGTGCTCCCGAGCATTTCGCCTATGATTCTTGTAAGATTACTCATAAGCTGATCCTCGCCGGCAACCTTTCCGACGGTATTTATCTTAGTCATTCCGGTGAAGGATGTACCGTGATGTATCTCGCTTTGTTTCGAGGAAAAGTCAAGGAATTTCCTCAGAAGTCCCGGACGAGTAAACGGCTCGTCATTCAGTGAAACGATACCTACCTCTATTGGGCGCATATATTTGTCAAGATTGACGCCGAGTGAAATACTGTGTACCTTGCCGATATCACCGACAAGCTCGGTAATATCCTCGCGCAGATGCTCAAAGCCGCTTTCATTGAATACGGAGACAACATATTCCTTTAGCTTTTTCAGCCCCTCGGATTGTATATCATTATCCGTAAGGCTCTGATTTATTCCTGTGATGCAGTTGATATATGCATAAAGCTCCTGAAGTCGGTTCACAAGCTGCCACAGGGGTTCTGCTGTTTTATCCTTTGCGGAATGTTCCAGATCCTTCAGGTAATCGAGCTGCTCCAGAAGATCGCGTATGCCCTCGCGCAGCTTCGGAAAACGAAGGATATCCTCGAAAATATCACATCTGTAGCGGATTACATCCGGATCTCTTTCTAAGCGGAGCAGAGTCCGCTTGATGATATTTCTCTCATAATCGCTTTCGGTAAGATGTTCACAGATATAATTTAGTGAAAGATCATTTATTACTTCGTCGCCGAGATTATTATAGGATGGTTCCTTGCCCTCAGGATATAGCAGACTGAATTTTTCCAGCATATACATCTACCTCCGGTTAATGATGATATATATATTATATTATTAAGTATATCATTCATTAATTGATCGTTCAAGCCTGAATGAGTAAAATTATACAAAATAATTCCTGTTTTTGCAGATAAGACTTGATTTTTTGATAGAATAATACTAAAATAGTAGTATCGTAAAAATATCTCTTTGGAATAGTACCCAAAGCTCCGGAGGATCATTGATGAAAAGAATAATATGTCTGATACTTACAATAATAACTGCCGTATCGGTTATGGCGATGAGCGGATGCTCTGATTTTAAATTCAATCCGATCGGTGTATGGAGATATACTGATGATATACTGTATGTAAACGGCAAGGAGACAAAGCATCTCCGCCCGAAGGATATGCAGTATGAATTTACCGAATATATATTTGAAAAATCCGGTACGGGATATATCAAAATAAACGGAGAAAGAACTATCAGCTTCACATATGATTATTCTGACGAAGAAGTCATAATGCATATGACCGATCCGTTTTATCCGGAAAAGAAAACCGATGTAAAATATAAGCTTGTTATTTCCGATAATACGAAAAAGCTTATCCGCACAGTCGAGGATCAGTATGAAGAAGAAGACGGCGGAAAGATAGCTCTTAAAGAAGAGTTTGTCCTGACAAAAACATAAGGTAAGCAGTGCAGCCGCACCTACGAACTTCAATTCGATGTGCGGCTTTTTTATTTTTGAAAAGGAAGAAGAAAAATGGAGAAGGAACTGAAAAGGAAAAAGGAGACCCCGGATTTTCTCCGGGGAATAATCCACGGGATACCGATAGGGCTTGGTTATCTGTCCGTATCCTTCGGGTTCGGGATAACAGCCGTCGGTGCGGGTCTGTCAGTATTTGAGGCATTCATGATATCCCTTACGAACCTTACATCTGCCGGACAGGCACAGGGGGTAAGCGTTATCGCAGCAGGGGGAACGCTGTTTGAAATGGCGCTGGTGCAGTTTATAATAAATATACGCTATGCACTGATGTCGCTGTCGCTTTCACAGAAGCTTGACAAAAGCTTTACGCTTCCGCACAGGCTGCTCGCCGCATACGGAATAACAGATGAGATATTTGCAGTATGCTCGACAAAGGAAAAGCTGCTCCGTCCGAAATATATGTACGGGATAATCGGCATATCGACGCTCGGATGGGTAACGGGTACATTTCTCGGCGCGGCAGCCGGAGAGCTGCTGCCGTCCTCGGTCACAGCGGCTCTCGGGATACTTTTGTACGGAATGTTTATAGCAATAATCATACCTCCGGCGAGGAAGGAATTCGGGATACTTTTCACGATACTGACAGCGGCAATGCTCAGCGTGATCTGCAAATATTTTCTTCCTGATATTTCCGGCGGATTTACGATGATACTATGTTCTGTTGCGGCGGCGGTACTTGCCGCAATACTATTCCCGAAAAAGGAGGAGGCAGAGCAATGAGCATAGTTTTATACATTGCCGTAATGGCAGGAGTAACATATCTCATCAGAGTACTGCCCTTTGCTTTTTTCAGGAAAAAGATAAAGTCGCAGTTTATCCGCAGTCTGTTATATTATATTCCATATGCAGTACTGAGCGCTATGACTATCCCGGCTATTTTTTACAGCACAGGGAGCTTTACCTCTGCGGCAGTGGGAACAGCGATAGCGCTGGGACTTGCATATTTTGATCTTCCGCTTATTGTAGTTGCCTTATCCGCATCAGGAGCAGCTTTTCTGACGGCACTTTTTATTTAGGGCAGCACCGCCGGGAGAACGCTTTACGGCTTAGCACCACATCTGCTGCGCCCGAAAAAGTGCCCTTGGGGTAATCTTTTTCCGTCATTCTGCACAAAACTCACTTGATAACCGTCAGGTTATTAGCTCGCTTTGCACATTCTGACGAAAAAACAGGCGGCGCATATGCGGCACTATCTTTGTTCGGTATTGCCTTAACTAATCAACATTTATAGACAAACCGCTGCGGTTTGAGTCACTCCCGACCAGTCTGAGCTGTAAAAAAATAGAGACAAATCCGCAGTGCCTGTCTTTTATTATACAAACAGGTAGCTACTCCTGCATATATAACCTATATTAAGGCAACACCGCAAAAAGACCGCCTTGCGGCTTAGCACCACATCTGCTGCGCCCGAAGGAAGTGCCCTTGGGGTACTCTTTTTCCGTCATTTCGCACAAAACTCGCTTGATAGCCGTCAGGCTATTAGCTCACTTTGCACATTCTGACGAAAAAATAGACGGCGCATCTGCGGCACTATCTTTGTGCGGTATTGCCTTAAATATTATAATTTTCGAGAAAGGAGAATTAATAAAACCCCCATTTCGGGATGGTTTTATTATACGTGAGAAAAAATGGCAATAGCCGGAATAGTCGCCGGAGGAACCGGCAGCAGGATGGGGAACACTGTGCCGAAGCAGTTCCTTCCCCTGTGCGGCAGACCCGTGATAGTCAGGACGATAGAAAAATTCATCGGGAGGGAGGGCATAGATGCGGTCATAGTCGGCGTGAATCCCGACTGGTACGATCATATGCAGTCGCTGATATCGGAGTATTTCCCTGCGGGCGTATATGCCGCAAGGGGAGGGGCTGACCGCAGCGATACGATCGTGAATATAATCCGTTATGCAATTGATGATCTGGGTTATGACCAGGATGAGATCCTCCTTACCCACGATGCGGTGCGCCCTTTCGTTACGGAAAAAATGATCTCCGACAGCATTGACGCCATGTCACACTGCGAAATATGTACCGCGGCTGTCGGCGCGACCGATACGATGCTTA
The DNA here is from genome assembly GCA_902801055.1 of uncultured Ruminococcus sp. Taxonomy (GTDB): domain Bacteria; phylum Bacillota; class Clostridia; order Oscillospirales; family Acutalibacteraceae; genus UBA1213. The sequence continues at coordinate 6,379 of CADCGS010000087.1, forward strand.
TTTCTGAGGACGGTCAGACCGCCTCGGGATTCCCCTTGAGAAGTACCATGTACCGCGTGCAGACGCCCCAGACCTTCCGCATGGGACGCTTCCTTTCGATGCTTTCGGCTGTGCCGCAGGACAGAAGGGGAGAGATAACCGATGCGTGCTCCGTCTTTCACCGTCAGGGCGTCAGGGTATGTATTATCGGGGGCAGCGAAAGTAATATAAAGCTTACTTTCCCGGCGGATTTTGCCGCAGCGGAGGGCTTTATCAGAGCTTCCGGCAAGGAATAGCCGCCGCATTGTTTGTAGAGCGTTATGCACATTATGAAGCGGTGCATGATTTAAGCTTGCACTAATGCATATTGCACAAATCCCAATGGCCGTTTATGTTGAAAATAAATTAAAAACCGCAGAAATATCTCAGTCAAGTGATTTATTCAAAAATTCTTAATAAATGCCGTTAAAATAAATGCACAAATCAAACATATATTCAAGAAATTGTGCAAATTGCTAAAATTGATTTTTAGCAAAATGCATAAAAAATTCAACACTCTATTATGCATAATACACTAAAACAGTTTTCTTCTTTGGAAAAAATGACTATAAAATATTAATCAAATAAAGTTGATAATCATGGGCAACATTCATTTCAAGCTTCACTGCACCCCTTTACAATTTCCCTTTTGAAATGGTAAAATAATAACAACAAGGGATTGGAAATATAATTGTTCCTGTGTGCCTGGCAGTCAGGGCGTGCGGAACGGTGCTGCTGCGGTATCAGCAGCACAGCGAAGGGGTATTTTCAGTCTTGAGAAATTTTTGAAAAAACGAATGGAGCGTGATCATTGATGAACAAAACAGCGCAGAACAGCCGCTTTGGCATTGGCAAAAAGATCGCCAGTGCGTTTCTGTCGGCCGCAATGCTGGCAACGTCCTTCGTAGGTCTCGGAGGGGTTCTGACAGCTTCGACTTCTGTTGATGCTGCGGCTTCCGATTACGGACTGATGGACACTTGCCAGGAGGGCGTTATCCTGCACGCATGGCAGTGGTCCTTCAATAACATCAAGGACAACATGGCTAAAATCGCAGAGGCAGGCTATACCTCAGTTCAGACTTCCGTTATCCAGCAGGCTAAGGAAGGCACAAAGGGTAAGGGCAACAACGTATGGTGGCTTTATTATCAGCCTGCTAATTTCACCATCGACAACACAGGCAATTCAGCTCTCGGTACAAAGGCTGAATTCGCAGCAATGTGCCAGGAGGCTCATAAGTACGGTATCCATGTAATAGTTGACGTAGTTGCAAACCATCTGGGCAATAACACAAAATATGATAAGTCTCCTGCAATCCCCAGCGATATCAGGGATGATGCAAACTGCTGGCACGATCAGTGGAACAAGGAGATCAATTACGACAGCCGCTACAGTATCACACATGGCTCCATGGGCGGACTCCCTGACCTCAATACAGAAAACCCGAAGATCCAGAACTATGTCAAGAACTATCTGAGAGAATGTATCGACTGCGGCGCAGACGGCTTCCGTTTTGACGCAGCAAAGCATATCGGTGTTCCGAATGATACAGAGGGCGCAGGCGGAAATTTCTGGCCTACCATTCTTGACGATGCTTATGCATACTATAAGACAAAGGGTACTTTCAGCAGCGGTCTTTACTGCTACGGTGAGATCCTTGACGGAACCGGCGGTCCCTCCGTAGGCGAGTATACAAAGTATATGTCAGTAACGGACAACAAGACCGGCAACGGCATCAGAGGCAACGTAGCAGGTCATAACGCAAGTGGCGCGGCTACAAACTATTATAACCTCGGCGCAGGCGCAAACAAGACTGTACTCTGGGCAGAATCCCACGATACCTATTCAAATGACGGCAAGGAGTCCACAGGCGTCTCCGATTCCGATATCAATAAGACATGGGCTCTCGTAGGCTCCAGAAATAATGCTACAGCTCTGTATTTTGCACGTACCGCCGGCTGGCGCGGCGGCAACATCGGTCAGATCTGCTCCACCCAGTGCTTCAATAAGGAAGTTGTAGAGGTAAATAAGTTCCACAACTACTTCAACGGACAGTCCGAGTACCTTTCTTCCTCAGGATTCATCGCTTACAACGAGCGCGGAACCAGCGGCGTAGTTCTCGTTAACTGCTCAGGCGGTTCACAGTCCGTAAGCGTTAAGGCAAATAAGATGGCAGCCGGCGATTACATTGACCAGGTAACCGGCAACAAGTTCACAGTTTCCGACGGACAGATCAGCGGTCAGATCGGCAATACCGGTATCGCAGTTGTTTACAATGCAATTCCTCTCAAAAAGACTGCCAAAGTATCGGCTGATCCCGGTGATTCAAGCTTTACAGATTCAGTTACCGCAACTCTCAGCGTTTCCGGCGCAGAAAGCGGTAATTACACAACAAGCGATGGTCAGTCCGGTACATATTCCAACGGCAAGACCATCACCTTCGGTTCAGGTACATCTATCGGCGGTACTGTTACTCTTACCCTTTCCGCAACAGGCGAGGACGGCGAAACAAAGACAGCCACCTACACCTATACAAAGAAAGACCCGAGCGCAGTAACGACCATCTATTTCGATAATTCATCCTATAACTGGTCAAGCGTATATGCATACGTTTACAGCGACAGCGGCGCTTCACCGACCCCGACACCCACACCGGATCCCGATCCGACACCGAGCGGCACGATCATCTTCTCCGATACACTCGGGTGGGGCAATGTAAATGCTTACTTCTTTGCTAACAATGCGCCTGTAGGCGAAAAGTGGCCGGGTACTGCTATGACAAGCAACGGCACCAATGAATTCGGTCAGACTCAGTTCAAGATCTCTGTTCCGAGCGGTGCAGAATATGTAGTATTCAACAGCGGCTCCAACAAGACCAGCAACGTTAAGCTCACAGGCGCAACAGGCTACTACTGCGACGGCAGCCCGACAAATGTAAAGTCATGGACAAGCTCAGGCTCAGGCGCAGCTGCA
>CADCGS010000088.1:0-6245 GCA_902801055.1 uncultured Ruminococcus sp.
TACATCACTCAAAAAGCAGGTCCTTATGATGAAAGCCATACTGCTTTGCTATGATAAATCGCTTGAAGCTCTGCAGAATGGCGCTAATATCGAGCTGCTTGCATCTATGCAGGTAAGAGAGCGTATCGGACGCTTTAAATATGAAGAAGAGGTCAAGGCTGAACAGGAATTCAATTCCATTAAGGCTATCCTCGATCAGGAAATAGAAGATGTACTTGAAAGGAGTGAGGACTGATGCCAAAGGAATACCGTACCATAAGAGAGGTAGCAGGTCCTCTGATGATGGTAAGCGACGTCGAGGGCGTTACTTACAATGAGCTTGGTGAGATAGAGCTTCCCAACGGCGAGATCCGCCGCTGCCAGGTGCTTGAGGTTGACGGCAGCAATGCGCTTGTACAGCTTTTCGACAGTGCCGCAGGCATCAACCTTGCACAGTCAAAGGTTCGCTTTATCGGTAAATCCATGGAGCTGCCCGTTTCGGGAGATATGCTTTCCCGTGTATTCGACGGTCTCGGAAACCCCATCGACGGCGGCCCCGCTATTATCCCCGAAAAAAGACTTGATATAAACGGTACTCCCATGAACCCCGCTGCGCGTGACTATCCCCAGGAATTCATCCAGACAGGCGTTTCAGCTATCGACGGTCTGAATACCCTTGTAAGAGGTCAGAAGCTCCCTATCTTCTCCGCATCGGGTCTTCCCCATGCTCAGCTCGCCGCACAGATCGCAAGACAGGCGGCTGTACGCGGCAAAAACGAGCAGTTCGCCGTTGTATTTGCAGCTATGGGTATCACCTATGAGGAATCGGACTACTTTGTTCAGTCCTTCAATGAAACAGGCGCTATCGACAGAACGGTCATGTTCGTGAACCTCGCTAATGACCCGGCTATCGAGCGTATCGCTACCCCGCGTATGGCTCTGACCGCTGCGGAATATCTTGCTTTCGACATGGGTATGCACGTACTCGTTATCATGACAGATATTACCAACTATGCTGATGCTCTGCGTGAGGTTTCAGCTGCGCGTAAGGAGGTTCCCGGACGCCGCGGATACCCCGGATATATGTATACGAACCTCGCTACACTTTACGAAAGAGCCGGCAGACAAAAGGGCAAAAACGGCTCCATTACCCTTATCCCGATACTTACCATGCCCGAGGATGACAAAACTCACCCGATCCCCGACCTTACGGGATATATCACAGAGGGACAGATCATTCTCAGCCGTGAGCTTTACCGCAAGGGCATCACTCCGCCGATAGACGTTCTTCCTTCGCTTTCACGACTCAAGGATAAGGGTATCGGCAAGGGCAGAACAAGAGAAGACCACGCTGCAACAATGAACCAGCTTTTCTCTGCATATGCGCGCGGAAAAGACGCAAGAGAGCTTATGATCGTTCTCGGTGAGGCCGCTCTTACGGATATCGACAAGAAATATGCCGAATTTGCCGAAGCCTTTGAAAGAGAATATGTTTCCCAGGGATATACTACCAACAGAACTATCGAGGAAACTCTCGATACCGGTTGGAAGCTGCTGCATATCCTGCCGAGAAGCGAGCTGAAACGTATCAAGGATGATATGCTTGACGAGTACTACGGAAAGTGATACCGGAGGTGTTTGAATGGCTGTCATGAATGTAAACCCGACAAGAATGCAGATGACGAAGCTGAAAAAACAGCTCCAGACTGCACGCCGGGGTCATAAAATGCTTAAAGACAAGCGTGACGAGCTTATGAGGCGCTTTATCGAGCTTGTGCAGGAAAATAAAAAGCTGCGCGAAAAGGTCGAAAAAGCCCTCGCCGAAAGCAACGCGCATTTTATCAATGCAGGCGCAGTAATGAGCAAGCAGGCTCTTGATTCGGCTCTTATGTCCTCAAAGCAGAAAACCGGCATAGATATCGACTACAAAAATATTATGAGCGTCGATGTGCCGTTATTCTCTCAGGTCAATGAAAGCCCTGATGAGGGGGATATTTTCCCGTATGGCTTTGCCTTTACCTCATTTGAGCTTGATGATGCCGTCATGTCTCTCGGAGATCTTCTCCCCGACCTTATCAAGCTTGCCGAAACTGAAAAAAGCTGCGAGCTTATGGCTGCGGAGATAGAGCGTACCCGCCGCCGCGTAAATTCTCTCGAGCACGTAATGATACCGCGATATGAGGAAACTATCAAATATATCGCTATGAAGCTGGAGGAAAATGACCGTTCGAGCCGTACAAGGCTTATGAAGGTCAAGGATATGCTCCTTGAAAAGGCTCATCACTACTCACAGCATGAAAAATGATCTTCCAGGAAAACCGCCGACCCGGCGGTTTTTCTTCTTTAAAAATATCTGTATTTTTATGATATTTTCACAGTTTACTCCTTAACTTAGTGAAAATTTTATATTTTTTATTTACAAGCCTGGAATTATATGGTATAATAAGAAAAAGAAAATTGGCCGTGATCATTATGACTTATAGCGAAAGTATCAAACATCTGTTCAATTATTTCACTGTGGCGGTAGATATCTGGGGAATACTGCTGCTGTTTGTTATAACTATTGTCCTTGCTTTCAAGCCTGACAAAAACAAAAGCGACCGTCAGCTGTTTATGCTCTATACCCAGATGCTCCTCTTTTTGTATTCTTATCTGATAATCAAAGTTTTCGATGATAATTATTCCTCCCCTGATTTCCTTATATTTTACAAAATAATCCTTTTCTGCTATTTTATGCTGGATCCTATGATGATAATGGCTATTATGTCCCTGCTGCGCTCCAGCGTCAGAAAGGAACTCAGAAGCAGGAAAAACGAATTTTTATTCTATATCGGCTGCCTGATGATGACAGCAGCTACCGCTCTGCTGATCTATTCTATCTTCCACAATATTTATTACACTATTGATGAAAAAAACAATTATATCTTTTCGCCGTTTTTCATTACTCATTATCTTTTATGCTTTGCTACACTCTTCATCTGCCTCTATCTCGGCTTCAAAGATAAAAACAAACGGCAGAGGTATCTTTTTATCTGCGGATTTGTTTATTCACTGATGGGACTTCTGGGAGGTATCTTTGACCTCATATTCGGTGTTCTCGGCTTTGTAAATGTTTTCATCTCCCTCGGCGCCATCATAACATTTATCAGCTATGAAAAAAAAGAAGTCGAGATCAAAATGGAAAACCGGCAGGAAATCGACAGAATGAAAACCAAGCTTATGATGTCCCAGATACAGCCGCATTTTTTATATAACTGCCTGACATCTATCATTTATATCAGCGATAAGGATCCGATCAAAACAAAACAAGCTCTGATCTATTTTTCAAAATATCTTCGCACTAATCTTGAATCCATTGATAATGATTCCGTTATTCCGTTCAGACAGGAGCTGGAACATACACTTGCTTATCTTTCTCTCGAAAAGCTAAGGTTCGGGGATGACCTCGATATCAAAAAGGAAATAGATGATCTGGATTTTGATATACCCGTCCTATGTATGCAGCCCCTTGTAGAAAATGCCGTAAAACACGGTATACATAAATCAGAATCCGGCAGCGGGGTTATTATTATTTCAGCAAAAGAAGAAGGAGGATTTCATAAGATCTCCGTAAAGGATAACGGAGTCGGGTTTGATACCGGAATACTTAATACCCTCGGAGAAAATCATGTCGGAATACGAAATGTCAGAAAAAGACTGACTAAGGACGCCGGGGCGGAACTGACAATAAACAGCGCTCCCGGTAAGGGCACCGAATGTATTATCCTGATACCAAAGGAGGTAAAAGATGATGAAAATGATGGCCATAGACGATGAAAGACCGGCTCTTAACTTTCTTAAAGAAACTCTCTATCAGATCGCTCCCGACAATGAGATCATTACATTTCAAAGACCAGCTGAATATATGAAATTTCCCGATAAGCAGAATTTTGAGGTTGCTTTCATAGATATCAACCTCGGCAGCATTTCCGGTATCCAGGTCGCCCTTGACCTGAAAAAGCACGCACCCCAATGCAATATCATTTTTGTCACAAGCTATTCGGAATTTGCCTATGCTGCAATAAAAACCAGACCGAGCGGATATGTTATGAAACCCTATACAGCAGAGGATATCAGGAACGAGCTTAACAATCTGCGGTATGACCCGAACCCTATAATCAGACATCATGATAAGCTGCTTGTTCATACCTTCGGGAATTTCGAGGTCTATGACAAAACCGACAAGCCTGTGCATTTTTCACGCACGATCTCAAAGGAGCTTTTCGCATTCCTTATCGACCAGTGCGGCTATCCTGTCACCAGCAGGGATATCGCGGCAAAGGTTCTCGAGGTCACAGATTTTGACCGCTCTTCCTCCAAAAAAATATCCCAGTATATGAGCGACCTGCTCAAGGATCTTAAATTGGCAGGATATTCTGATATCATCTGCAAACAGAACCGCCAGATCTATGTCAATAAGGATACTGTGGACTGCGACCTGTATAATATGCTTTCGGGCGACGCAGTAGCGATAAACGCTTACCACGGGGAATATATGATAGAATATTCCTGGGCTGAATTCAGCCGCTCCGCCGAAAGGCTGAAAACTATTCAATAGCATACTGCAAATAAAAAGGCAGCGGATCATTGCGAACCGCTGCTCTTTTTTTGCGTTATTATATGTCAGAGTGCATTATACATTTCTTCAAGCTTGGAGATGAGCGCCTTTGCCTTGGCTTCCTTCTCGCGAATATCTTCGATGACCTTCTCGGGTGCCTTGGACATGAATTTCTCGTTCCTGAGCTTGCTGTTTACAAAATCCATTTCCTTGTTTGCCTTTTCAAGCTCCTTCTTTATGCGGGATTTTTCATTCTCTATATCAACAAGCTCGGCAAGAGGCATATATATCTTTGCATCAGCTGTTGCTGTGCTTATCATACCCTTTGTGTCCGTAAGCTCCTCGCTGACGATATCGACCGACGATGCCCCGGCAAGCCGGATAAGGAAATCCTTTGCCTCGCCGCAGCTGTCTACATCAGGAGTAACTATTGTGATATGAGATTTCTTTGAATTCGGTACCTTCAATCCTGCACGGCTCTCACGGACGCTGCGGATCATCTCCATTATGCGCTCCATTCTCGCCTCATCATCGGCAAAGCAGAATTCCTCCCTGAATTCAGGCCAGCTCTGCATCATCAGATAGCCCTCGTCATGCGGAAGAGCCTGATAGATCTCCTCGGATATGAACGGCATGAACGGGTGGAGAAGCTTGAGTATATCGGTCAGTACATAGCAGAGTACATTTTCGACGTCCTTCTTTGCCTGCTCATCGTCACCGTTGAGACGTATCTTCGCAAGCTCTATATACCAGTCGCAGAAGCTGTTCCAGATAAAGTCGTAGACCTTCTGTGCTGCAACACCCATATCAAACTGTTCAAGATTATATGTGACTTCTTTTATGACATTATTCAGCTTGGAAAGGATCCATTTATCCTCGAGCCTCAGCTTTTCCGGAAGCTCCGCCTTATCTATCGTCATATTCATCAGCAGAAATCTCGATGCATTCCATATCTTGTTGGTGAAATTACGCATGGCGATTATCTTTTCCTCGCTGTAGCGCATATCATTTCCGGGCGAGCTGCCCTGTACAAGCATAAAGCGGAGAGCATCGGCGCCGTACTGCTCAATGACCTCGAGGGGGTCAATTCCGTTGCCGAGGGATTTGGACATCTTTCTGCCCTGGCTGTCGCGGACAATACCGTGGATAACTACCGTATCAAACGGGAGCTTTCCGGTATATGCAAGTCCGGAGAATATCATTCTGCTTACCCAGAAGCCGATTATATCATAGCCTGTTACGAGTGTGCTTGTCGGGTAGAAATACTTGTAATCTTCATTATCCGTATCCGGCCAGCCGAGTATCGAGAACGGCCAGAGCGCCGATGAGAACCAAGTATCGAGCGTATCGGGATCCTGAGTGAGATTCTTGCTTCCGCAGGCTTTGCACTGACAGGGAGCAGACTTTGCAACATTCGTCTCGCCGCAGTCATCACAGTACCATGCCGGAATACGGTGACCCCACCACAGCTGACGGGATATGCACCAGTCACGGGTATTCTTCATCCAGTTGAGATAGGTCTTTGTGAATCTTTCGGGTACGAAGCGCAGCTCACCTGCCTCTACTGCCTTTACAGCCGGCTCGGCAAGCGTTTTCATGCGCACGAACCACTGCTTTGATACCATCGGCTCGATAGTTGTATGACAGCGGTAGCACGTACCAACATCAT
>CADCGS010000088.1:6261-13173 GCA_902801055.1 uncultured Ruminococcus sp.
CTCGGTTTCCTTCAGGATACCAAGCTCCGTCAAGTCGGCAAGAACTGCCTTTCTTGCTTCATCGGTGGTCATGCCGGCATATTTGCCGCAGTCGAGTACCTCCGGCTCATCCTCGGCAGCTCTGCCGCTTTCGATAAGCTCACGGTAAGCCCTGACATCCTCTGCACCGGTCATATGTCCGTCATATGTAAAGCAGCGTACCATCGGCAGACCGTGGCGCTGACCAACCTCGAAGTCGTTGGGGTCGTGGGCGGGGGTGATCTTTACTACACCTGTCCCCTTTTCCATATCTGCGTGTTCATCGCATACTATCGGTATTTCCTTATTGATAAGCGGGAGGATAACATGGCAGCCGTGAAGATGCTTGTAGCGCTCGTCCTCGGAATTGATAGCTACTGCCGTATCGCCGAGCATCGTCTCGGGACGGGTGGTCGCGATCTCGAGGAATTCTCCCGTTTCCTTTACCTTATAGAGAATATGCCAGAAATGGCTGTCCTGCTCCTCATATTCGACCTCTGCGTCGGATATGGAGGTCTGGCATTTTGTGCACCAGTTTACCATACGGTTGCCGCGGTAGATCTTGCCCTCGTTATAGAGGTTCGTGAATACCTCGAGTACCGCATCGGAGCACTGCTCATCCATTGTGAAATGCTCTCTCTCCCAGTCACAGGAGGAGCCTAAGGTGCGAAGCTGCGTTACGATACGGTTGCCGAATTTTTCCTTCCATGCCCATGCGCGCTCCATGAATTTATCTCTGCCGAGATCCTCCTTGGTAAGACCCTCCGAGCGCATCTGCTCAACGATCTTGGCTTCTGTCGCAATAGCGGCATGGTCGGTACCCGGGATCCAGAGCGCCGAATAGCCCTGCATACGCTTGAAGCGCGTAAGTATATCCTGAAGGGTATTATCGACTGCATGACCCATGTGGAGCTGTCCGGTAACATTCGGGGGCGGCATCGCGATGGAATATGATTTCTTCTCCGGATCTCTTACTCCACGGAAGCAACCGCTGCTTTCCCAGCTGTCATATATCTTTTTCTCTACGATCTTCGGGTCGTAGGTCTTAGGTAAATCTGCTTTCATTCACTGATTCCCCTTTTCTCTTTCTTTTATTTGATGATTTGACCCCGGCTTTTCACCGGGGTACAATAATAATTATTTTTTGATATTGACTGTCACCTTGCTGCCGTCCTCATAGGAAACCTCAAGGCTCATATCAGGCTCGCTGATCTGTGCAGTCTGACCGAGAGTCTCGCTGCATATATATTCAAGCCATTCAGTCGGTACATCACCGATGATATCAAGGCTGATATTATCCGAGATAGCACAGTCGAGCTGACGGCGTGCGTCCTGTATGCTTCTTACGATATCACGCGCAAAGCCCTCCTTGCGAAGCTCGTCCGTGATAGTGAGGTCGAGGGATACCACAACGCCCTTATCACTTGAAACGTGCTGACCCTCCTTGGCATGATATGTTACAAGAATGATCTCGCTGTCGAGTGTTTCTTTTACGCCATTTATTTCAAGCTCGGCTCCGTCTGCGGTAAGAGCAAATTTTCCGGTCTTTACTGCCTTGATGATCTCGGGGATACGCTGCGGATAACGGCTCCTGATCTCGTTGAAATTCGGGGCATATTTTACCTCGGCAACACTTCCGACATCCTCGAGTATCTCAACGCTCTTTACATTAAGCTCCTCGGCAATTATATCCCTGAAGCTTTCGACTACGGCATTGTCCTTCTTATCCGAAAGGATAACGCGCAGGGTGCTCAGCGGCTGACGGTTCTTGACCTTGTTCTTGTTTCTTATCGAGCGCGCAAGATAAATAACATTGCGCACAAGCTTGACCTGATCGAGAAGCTCATCATTGCGGAAGGATTCCGGGATCTCCGGCCAGCTGTCAAGATGAACGGAGAAACCGCCCGTAAGTGTCTGGTAGATCTTTTCGGAAATGATCGGCGCAACGGGTGCGAAAAGCTTTGTCATATTGACGAGAACATAATAAAGTGTCTCATAAGCATTCCTTTTATCCTCAGACATTCCCTTTTCCCAGAAGCGTCTTCTGCTGCGGCGGATAAACCAGTTTGTCAGACCGTCCACAAGGTCGATAAGCTTATCGACATAGCGGTTGACCTGATATGCATCCATATTCTTTGTAATAACGTCCGTTACCTCATAAAGCTTTGCAAGCATCCATTTATCAAGCTGATTATCCGATGCGGGCGGAGTAAGCTTTTCGGGGCGGAAATCGTCAATATTTGCATATGAAATGAAGAAGTTGCAGGCATTCCAGTACGGCAGGATTATCTGCTGATATGCGTCCTGGATACCGCTGTCGTCAAAGAGGAGATCGCCGATAAGCATTGCATTTGTCTGATAGAGATACAGACGGAATGCATCGGTACCGAACTGCTTCATAAGGAGCATCGGGTCGGTATAGTTCTTTGAGGACTTGGAAAGCTTTTTGCCGTCCTTTGCAAGTATAGTACCGTGTACGATACAGTTCGAGAAACAGGGCTTATCAAACAGAGCGACCGACAGAACATGGAGGTAATAGAACCAGCAGCGGATCTGACCTGTATATTCTACGATGAAATCGCTCGGGAAATGGCTGTCGAACCATTCCTTGTTCTCAAACGGATAATGCTTCTGTGCAAAGGGAACGGAGCCGCTTTCAAACCAGCAGTCAAGTACTTCGGGCACTCTGACCTTTGTTCCTGTGCAGCCCTCGCAGGTGCAGGGGAATTTGATCTTGTCCATATACTGACGGTGGAGGTTCGTAAGCCTTACGCCGCTTGCCTGTTCGATCTCGTCAACGCTGCCGAGAACAGTCCTGTCACCGCATTTGTCGCACTCCCAGATCGGGATAGGCGTTGACCAGTAACGGTTGCGGGAAATATTCCAGTCGCGGGCATTCTCGAGCCATTTGCCGAATCTGCCGTGCTTGATAGTCTCGGGCACCCAGTTGATATCTTCATTATATTTGATGAGCTTATCCTTGATCTTGCCGATATCGAAATACCATGCGTCCATAGCTTTATAGATAAGCGGGCGCTTGCATCTCCAGCAATGCGGATAGTTATGTTCTATCGTGCCGTCTGCGACAGCCTTTCCGTTATCATAGAGGAAACGGATGATAGTCGGGTTCATCTCGATAACATTCTTTTCGCCGTCTGCCTCATAGAAATCTGTGACCTCAGAAGTAAAGCGTCCCTTTTCGTCAACGGGATTGACAAGCGGGATACCGTTATTCTTACAGGTCCAGTAGTCGTCCTCACCGAATGCGGGAGCTGTATGTACGATACCGACACCCTCATCACTGCCTACGTAATCGGCAGTAACAACGCGGAAAGCCTTATCCTTCAGCTCTGCAAAATACGGGAACAGAGGCTCATATGTCCTGCCGACAAGGTCACTGCCCTTACATTCCCTGACAATGACAGGCTCCTTGCCGAATATCTTTTCATATGACGGAAGGACATTAGTGCAGGCGATATATATTTCTTCCCCTACGTCAACAAAGGAATAATCAAGTGCCTCACCGACAGCAAGACAGAGGTTAGACGGAAGAGTCCACGGTGTTGTCGTCCATGCAAGGAAAAATACCGGCTTGCCGTCGATCACCTCATCGGTTCTGAATTTAGCGATTATCCATCTGTCCTGTCTGGGGCGGGTGGAATCGGATTCTCTTGTATCGGAGATCGAAAGAGAAGTCTCGCAGTGTGTGCAGTACGGAGTTACGCGGTAATCGCGGTAGATAAGACCCTTATCATAGCACTGCTTGAATGCCCACATTACGGATTCCATAAATGTCGGGTTCATTGTCTTGTATGCGCCGTCATAATCGACCCAGCGTGCCATCTGCTCGACATATTCCTTCCATGCCTCGTTATTGCCTGAAACGATCTCGTAGCATTTCTCATTGAATTTATCTATACCGAGGCTATTCTCGATAATATTCTTATCATTGATGCCAAGCTGTACCTCAGCCTGATTTTCTATCGGCAGACCGTGGCAGTCCCAGCCCCACACTCTCGGCACCTTATAGCCGCGCATAGTCTGGTAGCGCGCGATCATATCCTTTATAAATGATACAAGGATAGTTCCGTGGTGCGGTTTTCCCGTCGGGAACGGAGGACCGTCATAAAAGACCACTTCACCCTTTGATTCTTTTTCTACAGATTTTTCAAAAACCTTGTTTTCCTTCCAGAACTCCAGAACATTTTTCTGGATCTCTGAAATATCCGGTTTCCCGGCAAGCTGCTCGTATTTCATCTTTCACTCACCTTTTCTCTAAGCTTTTTAAGCCTTCTGAGTATTCTTTTCCGCTTTTTATCTGTTCCCAGATCATAAACGTACAGACACTTTATTATTGTATTACGAAAGGCATTTTTTGTCAAGCAGTTTTGCTGTTATTCACCACTTTATATCATCTTTTCTTTCAATTTATCCACCAGGGAGCAAGCTCCCTGGCGGGGGGCGCGGGTGTCCGGCGGACACCTCTCAGCCGCAGGCTGAGAAGCTCCGACCGAGCCGGCAGACAAGACCCGGCAGCCCAGCAGGCGCAGGGGGTTGACAAATCGATCAAATTGAGTTAAAACATATGTATGAGGTTATTTGTTACAAACTTTAAAAATCTTTAAGATTAGATTAATAAAATGTTTTAATTAAATCTTATATTTGTTGACACACTCCCTTTAAAAAGGAGTTATAATAGCATCACAAACAAAAAAGCAATAACTCAGATGGAGGTATTATTATGGAAAACAAAAATTATGAAAATAATAACATTGACCGCTCAGAAGGTACAGGTCTTGAGGCTATCTTCTCTTCTTCTCAGAAGGAAACTGAACATTATACGGCTCAACAGAGAATAGATCAGAATGATTATAATAATCAGACCGCTAACACTCAGAATTATAATTCTCAGCCTCAGAGCTTTGCAGCTCAGACGGTCCAGCCGGTACAGCCTGTTCAGCAGGCTCAGCCCGTTCAGCAGACACAGGGTTTCGTTCAGAATCCTCAGCAGACCTCTGATTACAGCCAGAATGCTTCACAGCAGAATCCTCAGACAATGCCCGGTTTCTCGCAGACCTACAGCCGCCCGCAAAGCTATTCTCCCTATACTGACCCATACCGCTCAGATGCACAGAATGGCTATTACAACCGTATCTATGGCAATAACTTCGCTGAATCAGATTTAGATAAGAAGCCTGAGATCACAGCTCCGAAAAAGAAAAAAGCTAAAAAGGGTACAGCTAAAAAGACCGCCTTCTTCGCTGCAATGATCGCTCTTTCACTCTGCGTAGGTCTTGGCGGAGGAATTGCAGGCTCATATCTGATGAGCTCCGGCAGCGACAGCGCTGTTAAAACTTCTTCGGGATCCGATTCCTCCAAAAAATCAGACGACAGCAGCGACGGATCTTCCAAAACTATAAGCAAGGACGGTTCTCTTGTTATCACTCAGGCAAGCAATACCGATACACCCCCTACAACTACTACTGAGGTAGTCGCAAAGGTCAAGGATTCAGTTGTTGAGATCACAACAGAATCTACTTCCTATGACAGCTTTTACGGGCAGTATGTCTCACAGGGCGCCGGAAGCGGCGTTATAATCTCTGAGGACGGCTATATCCTGACTAACCACCATGTTATCGAGGATGCAAGCAGCATCAAGGTCCGCCTTACAAACGGCACATCTTATGATGCAAAGCTTATCGGAAGCGATTCTCTCGTTGATATTGCTCTTCTCAAAATAGAAGAAAAAGGCCTTACTACAGCAACCTTCGGCGATTCCGCTAAGCTCAGCGTCGGTCAGACCTCAATAGTAATCGGTAATCCCCTCGGCCGTCTCGGCGGTACTGTAACAGATGGTATCATCAGCGCTCTCGACAGGGAAATCAAGATCGACGGCAAAACCATGAACCTCCTCCAGACTAATGCCGCTATCAACCCCGGTAATTCCGGCGGCGGTATGTTCGATGCAAACGGCAACCTTATTGGCATAGTAGTAGCAAAATCCTCCTCTTCAAGCTCAGGCGCATCCGTAGAGGGTCTTGGATATGCAATTCCGATCAATGATATAATTTCTATCCTTGACGATCTTAAAACCGACGGCTATGTTTCAGACAGAGCATATCTCGGCATTAATTTACAGGATATCAACAGCGAAAACGATATGCTGCTCTACAGAGTAGATCGCGCCGGCACATATGTAAGCTCAGTCGGAAGCGGCTCTGCTGCTGAAAAGGGCGGTCTGAAGATCGGCGACTGCATCATTAAAATAGATGATAAGGATATCACTCAGGCAAGCGAAGTATCTGCTGTTATCGCTAAGCATAAGAAGGACGACCAGGTGAAGATCACCGTGGTTCGTGACGGCAAAGAGATCGTGCTTGATGTGACCCTCGATGCAAGACCTGACAGCAACAACTCATCATCGAAGAACAGATCTGACCGCAATTTTAGCCCTTCATCGGAATTTTACGGCTACGACTCCGATGGCTTCGGTAATGAATCATAATATGCTTATACCTAACTTTTCATAATTTTCTCCTAACAAAAGCTCTGCAGGATCACCGTCTGCAGAGCTTTTGACTGTCTGTACAAAGAAAAATGCGGCTGAATCAACAGCCGCAGTGAGTGTACGTTTTTTGTTTTAATGTTGATATCCGTCTGAGGTCAAAGGTGAGTTCCGGATATCTGAGATAAACGATTTGGTCAGGATAATATCATTTTTCTTCCCGTCCGAGAAGCTTGTCTACTGATACCTCAAGAATATCAGCAAGTGCCACCAATTCAATATCCGTGACATACCTGATCTGTCCCTCCAGCTTTGAAAGACCTGAAGCATTCATGTCAACACCTCTTACCTGAAGCTGTGCAAGCAATTCCTTTTGCTTCATACCCTTT
>CADCGS010000088.1:13186-24475 GCA_902801055.1 uncultured Ruminococcus sp.
CTGAGCAAGCAGCTCTTTTTGCTTCATACCTTTTTTCTTGCGAATCTCCTCAACCCGGACACCGATAAGATTCCGGTCACCGAGTGCCTGTTTACGCAATCTCATGGATCACACCTCACATAATATTAAAAATATACCATATGCATTATAAAATATACATCAGCAAATCTCAACTGTCATTATGCAAAAAAATTATATCCCTAAATTATATAAAATACTTAAATCTATTGATATAATAAACAAGAAATATAGTTTAAATTTAGCAATAATGTGTTTTGTTCAAAAAGCTTTGTTTATTATTTCTAAATAAAAGATGAAAAGTGGTATAATTTAATAGAGAATGATTTGATTTTTTATGAATGATTTATGAATATAATGTAAATTTATTTTTACATATGCATTATTCTGAATGATCCCCGCCGGAAAAAAACCAGCGAAGCGCACTTATCGCCGCTCCAGCCCCGACCGGAATGAGAAAATGCTTTATCATCGAAAATCTGTATCCTTCACGGGTAACATATTCGGAAACAAAATAATAGATCACGTTATACATTAATATAACTGCTGCTATAAATACAATTGAAATCAACAGCTTCTTTTTCATCGTAACTGTTCCCTGTATATCAGCGAAACACAATGGGCTGAGATACCCTCGAGCCTTCCTGTAAAGCCAAGGTGTTCCTCTGTTGTCGCCTTTACGCTTACGCAGTCAATATCTGTTCCCATTACATCTGCTATGCGCCGGCGCATTTCTCCGATATGCGCTTTAAGCTTTGGCTGTTGGGCGATAACAGTTGCGTCTATATTGGCTGTACGCCATCCCTTTTCCCCCAGTATCCGGCATACCTCCGAAAGGAGCTTCATACTGTCGGCTCCGAGATAACGGTCATCATTATCCGGGAAATGTACGCCTATATCCCCGAGAGCAGCAGCTCCGAGGAGTGAATCCATTATCGCATGAACAAGCACATCCGCATCGGAATGACCGTCCAGACCAAGCTCATAGGGTATCTCCACCCCGCCGAGAATGAGCTTTCTGCCCTCCTTGAAGCGATGTACATCATATCCGTGTCCTACTCTGAAATTCATTTTTATCACCCTGTTATTATTTATTAATCCCGATCATCATAGCTCTATGCTCTGCCCGGTCGAAATATAATGCAGTGATCTCATATACCTGCTCATAAACTGATACTGTTCATATCCGGTACAATGGCAGGTATAATATTCTGTCTTGAAGCCGTCAAGATCCTTTGCAAGAGAGTAAAGCCTGTCGGCACATGGAAAATGAGAAAAATGGAATCCGCCTATAAGAACATCCGGTGAAAAATATGATACGATATTATTCACCCCGCGGTGAGAGCACCCGCTGAATAGTATGCGCTTACCGTTTTCCTCGACAACAAGATAATGCTCATGTCTGAAATCGTCCGGAAGGAAAATGCCGTTTTCAAGGCGGTTCAGTCCGGATAAGCCGGTATCAATGCGCTTTTTCATATCATCGCATGAATACAGCGTCATTCCGCTGCCGAGCGGAGTTCTGCCGTCTGTAAGCTTTATCCTTTTCTCATTTCTGAGAAGCGGATCAAGACCGATATATTTTTCCGTTCCGTTATAGTATTCACCGAAGGCGTAACGGCTCATATATACCGGAGCCTTCTTATTTTCGGCAAGGAAGGCTTTTATCCCTCCGCCGTGGTCATAATGACCGTGAGACAATATCATCATATCAGCCCGGGAAATATCTATACCAAGCCGCACCGCATTTTCAAAAAATAATGTAGTCTGTCCGCTGTCAAACAGAAATTTTATCCCATTGGTTTCCACAAACAGGCTCAGACCGTGTTCCGCCCTGAGACCACATTCCGATGTGTTTTCGGCAAGAACGGTTATTTTCATAAGTATTCCCCCTTTATTATGTATTATTTATTTTTTCGCAGATGTATTATCATAAGGCATAGTCCTGCTGCAGCTGCGAAACCTGCTGCAGCTGCAAAAAACAGCAATACTGAAAAATCATTATTTGCCGCGTTATCCTGACTGTCAAGTTCCATCGACAATTCTTCATCGGTCATTGATATCTCCGACCCGGATGAGCTATCCTCCGGCTGCTGTGTTTCTGCAAAAGAGGACTGTGAGGACAGGTCAGAATTTCCTGATGCGGACTTTGACTTGTCTTTCCCTGAGCCGGAGCTTTTTGAGGAGGAATCCTTTACGGATGATTCTTTGTTTTTCCGTGATTTTTTATCGGATGACTGATTTTTTGAGGATTCGTTTTTTTCCGAGGTCTTTTTGCTTTTTGAAGTCTCTGTATTTTTTGACGAGGAGCGGCTGTGCTCCTTTTTCTTTACAGAAGTCTCCTCAGATGAAGAGGATGCACCGGCGCTGTCCTCAATTGATCTCTCTTCACTCTCAGTCGTTTCTTTCTCTGGAAAGACCAGGCTGAAAGCGCAGTTATCGCATGATAATTCTTTACCATCGGACGCAATAGCCTGAGACGTAATATAGGAGAAATCATATTCCCTTTCCGAAATATCAAGGGGTCTGTAGATAAATTCAAGCTTTATTTCCTGTACAGAAGTATTATTCATTACAATAAATGATGTGCTTCCGGGAGAATCATCATACCTGAAATATGCATCCTCATCCTCTGATCCTGCGGAAGATATCTCAAGCTTATCACTATCATACCGTATCGTGCCGTGTACAGCCGATATCCCGCACGGACAGGACAGTTTCAGCTCTGCCGTTATATTTCTTGCCCTTTCAGGACAGAATACCGTAAGCCCGGAATCCATTATTTCCGCGGCATATGATGCCGGCGCAAAAGCAAGCACCACTATCAGTACAATAAATACAGATATACGTTTCACAAAGGAAATGCTCCTTTCGTATTCCCCTGCGGCAGCACCGCCGGGAGATCATCTGACGGGCTGACTTCACAATGATCACAGCCGTTTTACGGATCCTGATATCCCCCATAAAGGTATGATCCGATCAAAGGCAACACCGCACAAAGGCTCTACGGTTATTATTATACTATATTTTGCCTTATCGTTCAATAGGAAATAAAAAGAACTGCTGCATTATGATGCAGCAGCTCTTTTGTCTGGAATATATCAGATTATGATATCGCTTTCCTCCACACGCATATTGAAGAAGGAAATAAGCTTGATGCACGGACGGCGCAGAAGCAGCCCGAGTATCAGCGCTACCGGTATGAACACAAGCATACACAGCATATTTATCATATAAACATTATAGTCTACTCCTGCTACTCCCTCACGAAGCAGATTTACACCGTATTTGAACGGAAGTATCGGAGAAACTGCCTGGAAAGGCTCCGGAAGGACTTCTATCGGGAAGGTTCCGCCTGCTCCTGCTATCTGGATAACAAGTATGATCACCGCAAGCGCCTTGCCTATCGTACTGAATGATATAGTCAGTGAATAAATTATAAGCGTATAGATAAAGCTTGAAAGCATACCGCTCAGCACGAATATCACAGGGTCATTGACCTGAACCTTGAGGAAGAAGATATCGCCGAGGGTTATGATAAGCGATTGGAGCTGACCGAGAAGGAAGAATATCAGATATCTGCCGAAGAACAGCTGTGTCTGGGTCGGATTGTTCAGCTTTTTAAGCTCCTTGCGGGTAAGATCACATTTCATTACTGCCACAAGCACAATACCGCCTACCCAGAATGCAAGCGATGAATAGAACGGAGTCATCGCAGAGCCGTAATTCTCGATCGGGAAAAAGCTTGTTGTTTTGATATCCACCGGGCTGGAAATGAAATCACCCAGTGCATTCGGATTGCGTATGATCGGGGTCACCAGATTTTCGATGGTATTGTTATTCTTTATTTCATCGACCTTTTTTATCATATCGTCGATCTTTGTCTTTGCGCTCTCAACAAATGATTTGAGATTGACAAATGTAGTTTTCATCGACTGGTTCGTTTCGGAAATATTATCGAGCGTGCTTTCAACGCCGGGGATATCTCCGCTGAGGTTCAAAAGAATATCGGAAACCTTATCGAGTGCTGAATATCCGCTTTCTATTGCAGAATCTATTCCTGAGCGGATGCTCTCGAAGGATGTTTTTATTGTATCGAATTGCGGAGAAACAGAGCTTATCAGTCTGCGGATATCGTCCTGGACATTTTTCGGAAGAGCGCCGGTTTTCGTTATTGTTTCCGTACCGGAATTTATCGCACTGATAATATCGGTCTGGCGGCCGTTCGCATTATTGAGCTTATCAATCAGCGAGGAACAATCTATCCCGAAATTATCCTGTGCCGTCTGGAGTATTTCGATCAGGCGATTGTTTATTGAAATGATCCTTTCGCAGATCGTGGTCGTTTCAGACAGCTTTTCCGCAGCGGTTTTTGAATCCTTCTCTATCTCGGAAAAGGCACTTTCCACCTTTGCCGAAAGGCTGTCGGAAAACTGGTCTGCTGTTTCTATTATTGCGGATATTGAATCCGTAAGATTTTTTGAAGTAGCCTGAGCACCCTTGATCGTCTGTTTGATATCCTTCGGAACCACGGAAGCGTTCAACCTGCTGTTTCAACTACTGCTCGCTGGGCGGAAACGCCTGGTCGACGCGCTCCTGCATGCCCGTGGGCTGCCGATTCCGTTACCTTTTCCGCAGCGGAGACCTTTGATTTTGATATATCGTCCGTTGAAAGATTCAGTGTAGTTGCTATGACCTTGGTTATTGTGCTGACATAGGCAGTATTTACACTTTCCTGGACAGCCTGTGCCCCCTTATCTGTTATTTTCGGAGCAATTGCGTTTTTCTTTTCATTGAGGTAATACTCGAGCTTTGCCTGATGGAAATTACCTGTAGTTACGGAAAACAGGCTTTCGCTGAAATCCTCCGGAATAATTACAGCGGCATAATATGTGCCGTTTTTTACTCCTTCTATTGCCTCCTTCTCGCTTACGAAGGTCCAGCCCATTTTGTCATTCTGTTTAAGATTATCCAGTATCGTATTGCCGGCATTTATAGACAATACTTTATATGAATATCCCTTATCCTTTGAGCATACGGCAAAAGGTATACCGCCGGTGCTTGAATACGGATCCCAGTTTGACGCGATATTGAACCATGCATACAATGCCGGCAGGATACATATTCCGATCACAACGACAAATACAATAATATTGCGCGCGATATTTTTCAGATCAGAGCGCAGTATCCGCATAATATTTTTCATTATTTTCACGTATAATAAAACCATGCCGAAGGGGTGTGGTTTTATTAATTCTCCTTTCTCACTCTATATTATTATAGGTTTCGGTCATTGCCTCCGGCTGAGCGATCGGTGGGGCTTCGGAAGCTGTGACCTTTGCAGGCGGCGCCTCCTCTTCCTCATCCATTTCGCAGTAATCATCCTCATCGGCTATACCGAGTATCTCTTTATAATTCTGATAATTATATTCAGCCTTCAGCATCACTACCACACAATATATTATTGTAACGATCCACAGGCAAAGAGTCTGTATTTTGGCTTCAAGGCTGAACATCAGCGTCAGAAATACCATACCGGAAATCACAATAAAAAGAGAGCCGTATTTTTTCGCGGAGGAGCGTTTGTTTCTTGCCTCATTGAATTTTGCTGTGACCATAACATATGTCAGATGCTCCCTCTCCCGTTCAGACAGCGGCGGTATATCGCATTTGCTGCTGTCATATTTTTGTTTCAGCGTTTCTAACATTTTCTTATCCTGTTCTGGTGTTTTATCTTCATAATCAGAACTGCTTGCCGGAATATATGCAGTTTCTTTTTTCCTTTTTCCACCCATACTGACCAGTCCTTTCTGATTAATATCTCATATTATACAACCTTTTTACACAGGTGTCAATTAATCAAAACCCGTCACTTGTCCATCTGCAAAGTGCCGCATATGTCATTACGCAAGGGGCTGCGCTTCGCTAAATGTAGGCGGAGTGCCTCCGGTGCGTGCCCGAACTGGGCAATAGGCGGTGCGTGCCCGAACTGGGCAATTCGCGCCGGTCGCTCCACTTCGTTCCGCTCTTCACTCGAACCGAACATTTATTAATCGCGGTCGTTACTTTATTGACAGGTACGCCGGCGCGGGGTTTGCTGCGCTTACGTTCCGCTATGAACTCAGACCGACATTTCTTATCCCGCGGTCTGAATTTATTGTATATAATCCATCCGTAAGAAATGCAAACCCGCCCCGTTATGATAATCAATCCTTGTGAATACTATACTTTACATCCATTAAAAAACAATTAATATTTATAACAAACAAAAATAGATTTTTTGTAATTTTCACACAAGATCGTTCACAAATTCCGTTTTGCGAAAAATCAGACTTTGACCGGCACGTTCCCGCAAAAAAAAATCCCGGACTTTACAAGCCCGGGAAAATCATTATGCTTTAAGCAATTTTTTGATCCTTTCGACCGCTTCTATCGTTTTGTCCCTGTCTCCGAAGGAGGTCAGGCGGAAAAAGCCTTCGCCGTTTTTGCCGAAGCCTGCTCCGGGTGTGCCTACTACATTCGCCTTTGTCAGAAGCAGATCGAAAAATTCCCACGAACCCATTCCGTCCGGACACTCAAGCCAGATATACGGGGAATTCTTTCCGCCGGTATAGGATATCCCCAGCTCGTCAAGCGCAGCGGAAATAATGCGTGCATTTCCCTTGTAATATTCAAGATTTACCTTGATCTGCTTTTGTCCCTCTTCGCTGAATACAGCAGCCGCTGCACACTGTACAGGCCATGATACTCCGTTGAATTTCGTTGCCTGACGTCTGTACCAGAGCTTATAGATATTATGCCCGTCACGCTCAAGCTCCTTCGGGATAACGGTATAGCCGCATCGTGTACCGGTAAATCCTGCTGTCTTGGAAAGAGAACAGAATTCTATTGCACAGGTGCGCGCACCCTCTATTGCAAAGATCGAACGCGGAAGATCTTCAGAAATAAATGCCTCATATGCACTGTCATACAGGATGACTGCATCGTTGCTGTTGGCATATTCTACCCATTTTTTCAGCTCATCCGCTGTATATGCCGCACCGGTAGGATTATTCGGCGAACAAAGATATATGATATCGGCATGAACGCTTTCATCAGGCATCGCCTTGAAGCCGTTTTCCTTATTGCTGTCAGCATAAATTATTTTTCTGCCTGCCATGATATTGCTGTCAACATATACGGGATATACCGGATCCGTGACAAGAACAATATTATCCTTGCCGAAAATGTCGCCGATATTGCCGCAGTCTGATTTTGCACCGTCAGATATAAGTATCTCATCGGCGCTGACGCTGACCCCGAAGCTTTTGTAATAATCGGAGATCGCCTCTCTGACAAATGCATATCCTTCATAATCCGGATAACCCTTGAATGTCTCCTTGCACGCGAGATCATCTGCTCCCTTTTTCATAGCTTCAACTACTACCGGCGCAAGCGGAAGGGTAACATCGCCTATGCCGAGACGGATAATATCCTTTTCCGGGAATGACGCCTGATATTCATTTACTCTTTTTGCTATTTCGGCAAAAAGATAATTCGGAACGAGCTTGTCAAAATCCTGATTGATTTTCATTTTTATTCTCCTTTATGCATTTTGTATTTCTGAAAATTTCAGATAATTAAATAATACAATAGAATTATATCATGTTTTTGCAATTCTTTCAATATATAATTGCAAAAATTATGTTTTATATTACGCTATATTAAGGCAACACCGCAGATATTGGGTACATTTCTCTGCGGTTATAATAGCAAAGCAAATCTTTCAAGGCTTTTCAGTGAAAATAAACCGGATGTTTCATAGTAAATAATTATTATGAATTAATATCACATAATGTACTTGTAAATGCGACCGGAAAGTAGTATAATAATATAATATCGGTCAGGAGGTGACGGAAGTGGATAACGAATTCATGTATGAAATTGAAGCTCTTATGAATGACGGCAGATTTGAAGAGGCTGCCGATAAGCTCAGCGAGCTTGATGAGGATGAAATGACCGAGGAGCTTACGCTTATGCTGGCACATTGTCTTTCTCAGTGTGCAAGATATCGTGAGGCTCTTGAGATACTTGAGGAAATGGAAGATGATGTTACCTACGATGATCTCTCCTACTATATTGAACTTGCCGGAGCCAATTTCGGACTGCACCGCTACCGCACAGCTATCAGCTTAGCAAAGCATTGTCTTGAAATTGACGAAAACTGCATAGAAGCATGGCTTTTGCTCTGTCTTATTTATCAGGAGACCGGAGACGATGAAAAATTCGATGAGGCAAGCAATACTGCCAGAGAAATAGATGAACAGGCCTGGGATAATATCTTCGGCGACAGAACCGATGAGCTTCAGTTTTATTCAAAGGAAGAAAAGGATATTGTGCTCGGATTTATAAAGGATCATTTCGGATATAATTATTATACGCAGGATGAAAACGATATGCAGGGCTATCCTGTGAGCACACTGATCATGTCCCCGAATGAGGAATTTGACTATTACCGTATCCTGACGGTGGGGCTTGGAGCATATCGCGGTATCGAACAAGCTCCCGACGGAAAAAAATTCGTTCACAGAGTTGAGCTTGTCGCGTCTATCCCGGGCAATACCCATTTCCGGGACGCGATCGCACAGGCTGACTGGATCATCAAAATAATGAGACAGTTCGGTGAAATGATACAGTACGACAATTCATGGCTCGGCCCGGGACATACTATCTCCTACGGCGACCGGCTTGATGAAAGCGTCGAATATGACGGGGTGATCTTTTCACCTGCCCTTTCCTTCGATAAGGAAAAAAGCCCCTGTATGCTGCCGTGCGGCGAGGAAGTGGAGTTTTTACAGATGATCCCCTTGTATGAGGATGAAATGGTCTTTAAGATAGAAAACGGTTCTATGGAATTATTCAACCGGCTTTATGAGGGACTTGGCGATGCATCAGATATGATCGTGCCGAAAAGAAAGAACCTCTGCGCTGATGTCAAGCATAAAAACTGGGGTATCCCGCGCAGCTCTCTTGAAAACATCCTCGACTGGGACGGGCCTGACGGCTGCTATGCAACAGACCGTATCACCGTCGAAAACAGAAAGGTCGGTATCATGTACCGCGAGCCTCCCGAAAGCAGGCTTGACAGCGGATGGCGCTTCCTTGCGGGAGACGAGGATGAGGATTATATGAATAATATTGAAAATACTGATATCTACCGACTGAATACTATCTGCAACTATGATGCAGAGATCATTGAATATCTCGATAATCCTGTAGGATCGGCATTTTACCGCAATAAAAACGGAGAATTCCGCCCGATGGATTTTCATTCAAAAAAGTGAGGAATATGGAAAAATTCAACTCTATAGAACACAGCATTATCACAAAATATAAAAAGACCCTTTTCCACCGTTTTGTCGGTGCAGTAAAGGATTACAGACTCATATCCCCCAGCGACAGGATCGCTGTATGCATTTCCGGAGGGAAGGATTCGATGCTGCTCGCCAAGCTTATGCAGGAGCTTTCCATACACGGGGATTATCCCTTCGGTATGGAATTTATCGTTATGGATCCGGGATACGCTCCGGCTAACAGACAGAAAATAATAGATAATGCAGCATTGATGAATATACCGATCAGGATATTTGACACGGATATTTTTTCAAGTGTTGTCAATATCGAAAAAAATCCCTGTTATCTCTGCGCAAGAATGAGACGCGGCCATCTCTACAAGCAGGCTCAGCTTCTCGGCTGCAATAAGATCGCTCTCGGACATCATTTTGACGATGTAGTCGAAACCATCCTGATGGGTATGCTTTACGGCGCTCAGGTGCAGACCATGATGCCGCGTATAAAAAGCACCAATTTTGTGGGCATGGAGCTTATCCGTCCGATGTATTATATTCGCGAAAAGGATATTATTTCATGGAGGAACTATAATCATCTCAGCTTTTTGCAGTGTGCGTGCAGGTTTACGGAAAAAAATGCAGCTGCGGACGGCGTAGGAAATTCAAAGCGCCAGGAAATAAAGCAGCTTATCGCCGAGTTGAAAAAAACCAATCCGCAGGCGGATATCAATATTTTCCGCAGCGTGGAAAGAGTGAATCTCAGCACAATAATAGGTTATTATAAGGAAGAGGAAGAACATAGCTTTTTAGAAAATTTCGAGTAAGAGGCTATGCTCAGCATATTATGAAAAAGGATATAAGAACAAACAGATTATTCGTAGCCGCTATTGCCGTTCTCTGCACCTTGCTGTGGGGTACGGCTTTTCCTGCGATAAAAATAGGATACAGATTATTCCGCATTGATCCGTCAGATATCCCCGCACAGCTGATATTTGCCGGGCTGAGATTTGCCCTCGCCGGCATTATCGTTCTTGCAGCGGGCTGTATTTCCGGAGCGAAAACCAAAAAAATGCCTGTACTGCACAAAAGGGATATTTTACCCGTATGCATACTGAGCCTGTTCCAGACCTACGGACAGTATCTTCTGCTATATGTCGGGATAGTACGTGTAAGCGGAACAAATTCCTCGCTTTATACATCAGCAGCTGCCTTTACATCGGTACTTCTTTCAGCTGCCGTTTTCAGAAGTGATAAGCTTACGCTGAAAAAAATACTCGGCTGCGTTATCGGTCTTGCCGGGATAATCGCAATGATAGCCGGCAAGACCGCCGGAGGAGTTACACTTCTGGGCGACGGACTTGTTATCCTCTCAAATGTTTCAGGCGGCATCGGAAACGTAATAAGCAAAAAGATCAATACTGGAAGAACCCCGGCTCAGGTTTCGGGGTGGCAGCTTTTTATCGGCGGCACTGCCCTCACCCTTACAGGCATATTTCTTGGCGGATGGCTGGATTTTTCAGAACCGGCGTGTATCATCATTCTTATTTATCTCGGGGCTATGGCGGGAACAGCATTCCTGCTATGGACAATGCTGCTTTTTCATAATCCTGTCAGCAGGGTCGCTGTATACAATCTTCTGATCCCTGTTTTCGGAACAATGTGGTCGGGGATCTTTCTCGGAGAAAACATCTTTACATTACAGAACCTTATCTCCCTTGTGCTGGTCTGTGCAGGCATCTTCCTTGTAAACAGTGCAAAGCATAGCATCGCTACAAGCATTAAAGATCAGGATAATACCACACAAAATTAACGCCGCCCTTGCTGGGCTGCCGCCCGGACCTCGCCAAAGGCTCTTCTCGCCTGCCGGCTCGGTCGGCGCTTCTCAGCCTGCGGCTGAGAGGTGTCCACCGGACACCCGCGCCCTTTGGAATCCGCCAGGGAG
>CADCGS010000089.1 GCA_902801055.1 uncultured Ruminococcus sp.
TCATGCTCAGGGACAGTGCGTAAGCGGTAAGTACTGGGCAACCAACATCGGCGGCTTTGGCGGCGATATCGTAACTGCTAAGGGCAATATGACCGATGAACAGCTCGAAGCCGGTCTCGCACAGATCGTTGTTATGCTCAATAGTTGATCTTAGGCAACACCGCCTATAGAGACGGAGGATATACTTTGACGCTATATTTCTTAATAATTATTCAAGAAAGGATAATCAATAAATGAAAACAAAAAAAGTTTTGTCGGCTGTACTTACAGCTGCGGTGCTTTCAACAGCATTGCTGTCCGGCTGTGGGGGCGGATCATCAGGTACCCCTCAGAATACCTCATCAGGCTCAGCATCATATGCCGGGACAACCTCAGATGCAGCTTCGGCTGATTTGATGAAGCTGCCTGAAAACGGAGGGTATGATCTTGAATATACTCCGTCAAAGGATAAATACAGGACATTTTATGAGATATTCCCTTATTCCTTCTGCGACAGCGACGGCGACGGGATAGGCGATTTCAAGGGAATGACCTCAAAGCTTGATTATCTGAATGACGGCGATACCAAAACAAGGGACGACCTTGGGGTCGAGGGTATCTGGCTTATGCCGATAATGCCCTCGCCGTCATACCACAAATATGATGTGACGGATTATAAGAATATCGACCCTGCATACGGCACGCTTGACGATTTCAAGGAATTCCTGGAGGGAGCGCATAAGCGTGATATAAATGTCATAATAGACCTCGTACTGAACCACAGCTCGAAAAACCACCCCTGGTACAAGCAGGCAATCGCTGAGCTTAAAGAGGGAAAGACCGACGGCTATGCACAGTATTATCATTTTGACAAGGAACAGAAAAATTCCGGCTGGCGGCCGACCGGCGTGGACGGCTGGTATTATGAAAGCAATTTCTCCCCGGATATGCCTGACCTTAACCTGAAAAACGAAAAACTCAGGGAGGAGATAAAGGATATCGTTAAATTCTGGCTGGATATGGGAGTTGACGGATTCCGTCTTGACGCTGTACTCTGGTTTGAAAGCACAGGAAATGATGATTCAATAGCCGACCTGAAATGGCTCTATGATTATGCCAAAAGCGTAAAGAGCGATGTATATATGGTAGGCGAATGCTGGACAGACAGCGGTACTGTCGCAAATTATTACAAATCCGGTGTGGACAGCTTTTTCGATTTTGCGGAGGAGGGCGCAAGCGGACGTGTTTCGACAGCCATAAGAAGCGAAAATGCGATAGATTATGTCAAGGCTATGGCGGGATATCAGAAGAAGATAGAGGAAAATAATCCCGATGCGATCAATACTCCATTTATTTCAAACCATGACACGGGACGAAGCGCAGGCTTCCTTATGACGGATACTGCACGGCGTATGGCTGCGTGCCTGTATATACTGACGCCGGGTAATTCATTCGTATATTACGGAGAAGAAATAGGGATGACAGGCTCGAAATCCGACCCGGATAAGCGCACAGGAATGTACTGGTCGGCAGAGGATAAGACAGGATATGTTCCGAGCATACCCGGTTCTTCAAACAAGGATGTCCCCGACAAAGCGGTCGATGAACAGCAGAAGGATGAGAAATCACTTCTTAATTTCTACAAGAAGGTAATTGCCCTGAAAAATCAGAATCCGGCTATAGCCCGCGGCAAGCTTACAGCAGTTGATGTCGGAAGTACAGCGGCGGCAGGCTATATATGTGATGACAACGGAGACAAGGTGCTTGTGATGTTCAATACCGGCTCAAAATCGGAGAAGGTGGAGATACCGGAGGATAAATTCACCGGGCAGCGCAGTAGATGTAGACGCCTTGCTTGGAGACGGTTCATCCGAGGAGGAAGCTGACAGCAAAGCGGAGAATGTGACAGAGTTCAGCGTATCGGGTCAGACGATAGAGATGCCGGCATTCAGTGCGATAGTGATAAAGTAAATTCGGAAAGCGAAATACAGCGCTCCGTTTACCTTTCTGTAATTATTGCATTGAAAAGACGGGCGGAACTGTCTTTATGCGGTATAGTCTGAAAGCAAAAAAAGACCCCGGCGGTTATCCGTCGGGGTCAAATAATTATTCACTTTCAGTTTCCGGGTCATTATCCGGGGTGCTCACTTTATCTGCCTCACTTGTTTTAGGAGAGGCGGATTTATTTTTTCTCATGAAAACATTCTGAATTGATTTGGAGTTTCCGTCTGTCGGTGATTCAGCTGCGGCACCGTATGAACATATTTTGATCAGAGCTGTTTTGTCGCTGCTTTCGCGTACTGCATAGATAGTCGTTATTTCATTTGTGGTGAGATCATCAAGATCGCGGTTCCGCTCACATTTCTTTGAGCTGTCGATATTATTTGCAAGAGCGCAGATGTTCCGGATATCGCCTTCCGAGAAATAATCTGCGGCGTCACTGCTTGTATATTTCTTTTCCGCTGCTTTGAAAATATCCTCATCAGAGGAAAACTTTCCGTCTTTTGACGTCAGGGTGAAATCGTATTTTTTTCCGTTTTCATTGATCAAAAAGCCTTTGACGGTTGAATCAGAGCTGCTTTTTGTTATGCTCAGGAAAACCATTGATGAATCCTTCCTTGAGCTTTCCTGCTGTACGGACGCAAGGCTTTTTTCGTTATTATTATCGACCTGCCGCTGAATATCGTTCTTTGTATATCCGAGCAGCAGAGCGATCACGATAGCCGCAACGATAAAGCCTATGATAACGAAAGCAAGCTGTTTCATTTTGTTCATTTACGGAAACCTCTTTTCAGTGACAGCTTATCCGTTCACATTCATGCGCAGACAAGCGGCAACATTATTGATCGGCATTGTCTGGAGTACGAGCTTGCCGGGGCCGGTAACAACGGTATTGAAAAGACCTTCACCGCCGAATACGGCATTTTTGATGCCGGGAACGCTTACGATATTCATGCTGCAGGTAGCAGACATACAAGCGACATAACCGGTGTCGATGATCATGGATTCGCCGGGACCGAGATCATATTCGACAGCATAGCCGTCGATCTCCACGAAAGCAGTACCGTTGCCGGAGAGTCTCTGCATGATAAAGCCTTCACCGCCGAAGAAACCGGCGCCGAGCTTTTTCTGGAAGAATACAGAAAGGTTTACGCCTGCCTCAGAAGCGAGGAAGCCGGATTTCTGTACGACGATATCATTACCGGGAGTGATATTATATGCGCGGATAGAGCCGGGGAAGCTTGAAGCGAAGGCAATCATGCCATTAGCTCCCTGAGCGGTATAGCGGTTCTGGAACATTGATTCACCGGAAAACATTCTGCCGAACATTTTGCCAAGGCCGCCGCCGACAGTTTCCATTTTCATATTAGGTGACATCCAGCACATTGCGCCCTTTTCTGTTATCATAGATTCGCCGGCGTTGAGATGGCACTGTACGACCGGAAGCGGTTCACCAAGTATTTCGTATTTCATAATTTGTTCCTCCTTAGATTGTTGTAAGATTTTTTGCCATTTTTATGACATCGGTATTTTGCTAAAATCATTTTACCATAAAATGTATAAGTCGGTGTTAATAAAATTATATGGCATTATTTAGTAAAAATAAACAATAATGAGTGAGGAGTGAGGAGATGATTAATAATATTGGATTACCTGTGATGCTGTCGATCATATAAAGGCAACACCGCTGGGAGAACGCCTTACGGCTTAGCACCGCATATGCTGCGCCCGAAGGAAGTGCCCTTGGGGTACTCTTTTTCCGTCATTCTGCACATGTCGGAATGATAATTGTTACCAAAACTAACACGGGAGCGCAGGCTCTGCGCCGGCGCATCTGCGGCACTATCTTTGTGCGGTATTGCCTAAAGTATATCGCTGAAGAGATAAAGCAAAAGGGTAAAAGGCATATATCGAGGCGGGCAGTTTTCCTTTGTCAAAAAGCTGACCGCTGAACGCTAAAGGAACAAATACCAACAGATTTTTTATAAAATACTTACAGGCATCGGATCTGCTTACGCTGTGATATTATTATAACAAAAAAACGAAAACCCCGCCGACATTCGTCAACAGGATCTTCGCTTTAGTGCCGGTGACCGGACTTGAACCGGTACGGTATTAACTACCGAGGGATTTTAAGTCCCTTGCGTCTGCCGATTTCGCCACACCGGCTTACTGCAACAAGTAAAATTATATCATATCCTGTTCCTTTTTTCAATACACATTTCAAAAAAACTTTCCCTGCTGGGCTGCCGGGTCTCGCCTGCCGGCTCGGTCGGCGCTTCTCAGCCTGCGGCTGAGAGGTGTCCACTGGACACCCGCGCCCTCGCCAGGGAGCAAGCTCCCTGGACCCACGCGCTTACGCGCTATTCGCGCCGGTCGCTCCACTTCGCTCCGCTCTGCACTCATACCGAACATTCACTACTCGCGGTCTATACTTTATGACAGGTGCGGCGGCGCCCGGAGAGGGTTTGTTTTTTGTATTTTTCTTGATTACGCGATTGTCTATAGTGCGGATCTGTGATATAATAGTTAAACAAAGCGTAAATCTTTTATCAGACGGAAAATAATTATTCAGTAGGTGGAAAAATGGATTTTCAAAGAGATAAGATCAGGAATTTCAGTATAATAGCTCATATCGACCACGGTAAGTCTACTCTCGCGGATAGAATACTTGAACAGACTAAATCTGTCGCCGTGCGCGAAATGCAGGATCAGCTCCTCGATGATATGGAACTTGAAAGGGAAAGAGGTATCACTATAAAGGCTCATGCCGTTACTCTGCTGTATAATGCCGACGACGGCGAACAGTATATCTTTAACCTTATAGATACCCCCGGCCATGTTGACTTTAATTACGAGGTCTCGCGCTCACTCGCCGCCTGCGAGGGCGCTGTGCTTGTCGTGGACGCTTCACAGGGTATAGAAGCGCAGACACTGGCTAATACCTATCTGGCGCTCGATGCAGGTCTGGAAATAGTTCCGGGAGGTACCCCCGCCCCAGGGCGACAGCGAAAAGCC
This sequence comes from uncultured Ruminococcus sp., assembly GCA_902801055.1. GTDB lineage: Bacteria > Bacillota > Clostridia > Oscillospirales > Acutalibacteraceae > UBA1213. The sequence goes on from CADCGS010000089.1 coordinate 4,999, forward strand.
GCTTCAGGCTCTTATTTTCGATTCATATTACGACAGCTATAAGGGCGTTATTATATATGTAAGGCTAAAGGAAGGACAGCTCCATGCCGGCGATACTATCCGCCTTATGGCAACAGGCTCGGAATTTACAGTAGTGGAGCTTGGCTTTATGCGCGCTACCGGTCTGGAACAGACTCAGGCACTCTATGCCGGAGAGGTTGGCTATATCGCCGCTTCGATCAAGACCGTCGGGGATGCCCGCGTCGGCGATACCGTGACCCTTGCGGATAACCCGGCGTCAGAGCCGCTCCCGGGCTACCGTTCTGTACAGCCTATGGTTTTCTGCGGAATATATCCGGCTGACGGAGCAAAATACGGCGACCTGCGGGATGCTCTCGAAAAGCTGGAACTGAATGACGCTTCCCTTTCGTTTGAACCCGAAACCTCCGTCGCTCTCGGCTTCGGTTTCCGCTGCGGCTTCCTCGGGCTTCTGCATATGGAAATAATACAGGAACGCCTTGAACGTGAATATAATCTTGACCTCATCACGACCGCCCCCAGCGTTATATACCGTATAACAATGACTGACGGTACAGTCAGAATGATAGACAACCCGACCAATTATCCCGACCCCGGTACCGTTGCAATGGCAGAGGAGCCTATGACCGAGGCACATATCTATGCCCCGAGCGAATATGTCGGGAATATCATGGAGCTTTGTCAGGACAGGCGTGGGATATTCCAGGATATGACCTATATTGATTCCGACAGGGTCGATATACGCTATGACCTCCCGCTTGCCGAAATAATCTACGATTTCTTTGATACGCTCAAATCCCGTACAAGAGGCTATGCTTCATTCGATTATGAGCTTTCCGGCTATGCACAGTCAAAGCTTGTCAAGCTCGATATAATGCTCAACGGCGAGGTGGTGGACGCCCTGTCGTTCATAATACACGCCGACAAGGCATATCCCAGAGCCAGAAAAATGGCTGAAAAGCTGAAGGAAAAAATTCCGCGCCAGCTTTTTGAGGTTCCGATACAGGCGTGCATCGGAGGAAAGATAATCGCCCGCGAGACCGTAAAGGCTATGCGCAAGGACGTTCTTGCGAAATGCTACGGCGGCGATATCACAAGAAAGAAAAAGCTTCTCGAAAAGCAGAAGGAAGGCAAAAAGCGTATGCGTCAGCTCGGCACCGTAGAGGTCCCGCAGGATGCCTTTATGGCTGTGCTGAAGCTCGACAGCGACCAGTAATATATCGGAGAATACAAAATGAAGAAAACTGTACTACTATATAATTTTGATACCGAGCAGCAGCGCCGGGCTAAGGCCGCACTTCTGCCGCTGCACTGCGCTGTAAAGGCAGTCGGAGAAGAGGAGATGCTTTTGCCGGTCGGATACCTTGCGGGTCTGACGGATAACGGAGAAAAGCGTCAATGCGAGGGTGAATTTACAGGCAGGCTGCTCGTGATGGGCGGCTTTGACAGCAGCGATATCAACCGGCTGCTTGCGGCAATGAAAAAAGCAGGCTTCGGCAGGGATATCATCAAGGCGGTCATTACCCCGACAAATGCCGTATGGTGCGGCACAGAGCTTTATGCCGAGGTATACAGGGAGCATCTGCAGCTCCGCGGAAAACAGTGATGTATTACACATATATGCTCATATGCCGCGGCGGCAGCATCTATACGGGCTATACAGCCGACCTGCAAAGGCGTATCAGGGAACATTCCGGCGAATCGGCACAGGGGGCAAAATATACGCGCTCGCATCCCCCGGAAAGGCTTGCTGCTGCATGGCAGACCGCAGAAAAGGCATCCGCCTGCCGTCTGGAATACTATATAAAGCAGCTCACGAAAAAACAAAAGCTCCGCCTTATCGCAGACGGGGATCTGAGCGCTTTCGGAGAAAAAATAAATGCCGGGGATTATTCTCCAGCAGATATTTCACAGATAAATGCCGCATTGCACGTGAAGGATAGTCCCCTCGGGTGCTCTGCGGTCAATGACATTTTATGCTGTCGGGATTGATAGAATTGACTATAAATGAAATACTGAGAAAATATTACGGCTATGAGAAATTCCGCCCGGGTCAGGAGGATATTATCAGCCGGATAATAAGCGGACAGGATATCTGCGCCGTAATGCCTACCGGTGCCGGAAAATCACTTTGCTATCAGATACCGGCTCTTGCCCTGCCCGGGATAACTCTCGTTATCTCTCCGCTTATATCCCTTATGCAGGATCAGGTACGGATACTCAAAGCGGCAGGGATATCCGCCGCTTATATAAACAGCTCGCTTACCCCGGCACAGATCGGTCTTGCTTTGCAAAGGGCAGCAGCAGGAGCATACAAGATAATCTATGTCGCGCCGGAACGTCTCGAAAGCGGAAGCTTCATCTCCTTCGCCCGTAAATCGGATATTTCCGTTATCGCGGTGGATGAGGCTCATTGTATTTCCCTGTGGGGACATGATTTCCGCCCGAGCTACTGCCGGATAGCCGATTTTACCGACAAGCTCTCCCGACGGCCTGTTGTTGCATCATTTACCGCTACGGCTAACCGGCGTGTACGTGATGATATAATCAATAAGCTGCGTCTGAAGGAGCCGTATATAGTAACGACCGGTTATGACCGTCCGAATCTTTATTTCGGCGTTGCAAGCCCGGTATGCGACGGTTTTGCTGACCCGAAACTCGAATTCATAAAAAGCTATATCGAGGCGCACAGGGATGAAAACGGGATAATATACTGCAATACGAAAAAACAGACGGAAGGCGTTGCTGAGGAGCTGCGCAGAAATGGCTTCATCGCTGAGGCATATCACGCCGGAATGGACAGCACTGCGCGCCGCCGTATACAGGAGGATTTCACCTTCGGAAGAACCCCCGTTATCGCTGCGACAAGCGCCTTCGGCATGGGGATAGATAAACCGGACGTCCGCTTTGTCATTCATTATTCAATGCCGCAGCGCCTGGAGGAATATTATCAGGAGGCAGGACGCGCAGGACGCGACGGCGAAAAAGCCGAATGTATCCTGCTTTATTCATATCCGGATTATCTTTTTCTGAGGGATTATTTTATCCTCCGCAAGGACGGCAAGGAGTCAAATCCAGATATGACCCCGCAGCAGTATCAGGAATATACCGACGCAAGACTCAGTGAGCTTTACAGAATGAAGCGCTATGCCTCCTCGAAAAATAGATGCCTGCGTCAGCAGCTGCTTGATTATTTCGGGGAAAAAAGCAATTCATGCTGCTTTAATTGCAGCTGCTGCAAAAATGACATCCTGCTCCACATAGCACCTAAGAAAAACAATGAAGATTATGACATAGGGCTGTTTCATAGTCTTAAAGCAAAGGCAGCGATGCTTTCCATCCGCACAGGCGTACCGGTATTTGCAATAGCTGATGACAGGATACTTAAAGAGCTTGCTTCACAAAAACCTGTGACCGAGGCGGAGCTTAGAAGGATACCCGGCTTCACCCCCGTGAAGCTGCGTCATTACGGACAGGATTTTATCAGAACCATAAAAGAATATTACAAGGGAAATATACCCAAAGTATAATAATACAATATGTAAAAAACAGGTGCGGTATGAAGGATTATATCAGAAATGAACTGCTTACAATGGGTGAAAGCTCTTTAAGGGAGTTTTCATCCTCGCTGATACCCGGAGCGAAAAATATGATAGGTGTACGTCTGCCGAGACTGCGCGAATATGCAAAAAGGCTTGCCGCCTCCGAGGGCGAAAAAGCGCTCGAGGGTGACGATATTTATTATGAAGAAACGATGCTGCGCGGAATGGTGATCGGGTATCTTAAAACCGACATCGAAAGACGCTTTGAGCTTATACGCTCGTTTATACCCATGATAAATAACTGGGCAGTATGCGACAGCTTTTGCCCTACGCTCAGATTTGCAAAGCAAAAGAAAAATCAGGCATTGGTCTGGGATTTCATTCAGCCCTATATTAACTCCGATAAGGAATTCTATGCACGCTTCGGAACTGTGATGCTCCTCGATTATTTCGTGAACGAGGAATATATCGACAGGACGCTCGGCGCTTTGTTATGCATAAATACCGATGCATATTATTCATCTATGGCGGCAGCATGGCTCGCTGCGGAATGTTATCTGAAATTCCCGGAAAAGACCCTTCCGGTTTTCAGGGAAAAGCGTCTCTCCCGACAGACCGGCAACCGGGCAATACGCAAGCTTTGCGATTCACTGCGTCTGGATAAGGCAGAAAAAGATGAGCTTAAAGCCTTTCTCCGCAAATGAATACATACTATCTGTATATTCTTATATGACAATACATTATGTATATTACTATTTGTATTAATAATTATAAAGGTACAATTTGTATATATGCTTTAAGTATAATATTATAATATAATACAATACGTAAATCGTTATTTGTATAATTTACGATATTATTACAAGAAGTATATTAATATAACTATAAGTATAATTAAAAATACTGCTACAAAATGTATATTATAATAACAATTAGTATTAATTATTTATAACCGCAAAGTATGTCCCCCGCCTCTAAGGCGGCGGGTGCCATATATCCGTTCAGTGGGAGTAAAAATCTCCCACTGAACGACAGCAAGCCTACTTTAATAGTACGTAAAGTATAATACAGATTGTATTATTATATAAATAGATACAGCTTGTATATTACAAATAGAATATTATTATAATATTATACTTTAAGTATTAAGAGAAGGGATATCATGACACGAGAAACCGCCAAACGAATGATAAAGGGACATCCCCTGAAACGACAGGAGACTGCCCGCAGAGATATAGATGAAAGAGCATATGAACAGACCTGCCTTGTTCCGGTGTTTGAGATAGACGGAAATGCATATCAGTTCACGGTAATGTATAAGGTCAGGATAAGCGACGGAGAATATGTTTTCGGCAGGGCGATGAGTATAGACGAATTCTGCAGTATGCAGGCGGAGGCTGCACGCGGAGAGCAGTTCCGGATAATGTATCTGAGGGATTCACGCATTATTATAGAGATAGAGACATTGAACGCATAGGCATCATCGGGAGGAAGCATTATGGAATATGTACTCAGAACCGACGGTCTTACAAAAAAATACAAAAAACAAACGGTGGTAAACAACGTATCGCTTTGTGTCGGAAAGGGCGATATCTACGGCTTTGTCGGGAAAAACGGCGCGGGGAAAACGACCTTTATCCGTATGATACTGGGGCTTGCGCGTCCGTCGGGAGGGAGCTTTTCACTGCTGCCGGGGGAGGATATATATTCCGCGAGAAGAAAGACCGGCAGTCTTGTCGAAAGTCCTTCGCTCTATACCAATATGACAGCGAGGGAAAATCTGCGCCTTGTCTGCCGCATATCGGGGGAGGATCCGGCGCAGACAGACGAGCTTCTGGAAATGGTCGGTCTTGATGATACCGGCAGAAAAAAAGCCGGGGATTTTTCTCTCGGCATGAAGCAGCGGCTTGGTATTGCAATGGCTCTTGTCGGTGACCCGGAATTTCTGATACTTGACGAGCCGATAAACGGACTTGACCCGACGGGCATTGTAGAAATGCGAGAGCTTATACTGCGGCTCAACCGCGAGCGGGGAAAGACGATCTTCATTTCCAGTCATATACTCGGCGAGCTTGAGAAGATAGCCACGCGATACGGGATAATCTCTAAGGGCAGGCTTGTGGAGGAGATAACTGCGAAGGAGCTTTCCGAAAAATGCGCCGCCGAGACCATTCTGCGCACAGACGAGCCGGAAAAAGCCGCCGGGATACTTCGCGCCCTTCTTTCCACAGACAGGGTCGAAGTCACCTCAACCAATACTGTAATAATATCCGCACCGGTAGACAATATCGGTCTTATCACAAACGAGCTTTTCAGGAATAATATTGCCGTTTCGGGGATAAATACCTCCGACAGCGGCGCAGAGCGTTATTTCATAAAAAAGATGGGGGAGGGATAATGATGCCGGGACTTATCCGAGCCGAGTTTAAGCGGCTGAGCAAAAGCCGCAGTCTTATTGTGTGCATAATAATATCCGTCCTGCTTGGCGTATCAATGACACTGCTTTATAATTATTTCTGGGAGCAGAAGGGCGACAAGATAGCGATGTCCTATGCACTGATGCGGCAATACGGGCTGAATACCGAGCTTCTGGACAATGCGCTCAGTTCGCTGCCCGAGAACAATTTCTGGTCATACACCAATATTTTCTTTACCGACGGGGGGATATGGCTGATATCCGCCGCCTGTGTATGTGCATTTCTTTCAAGCGAATACGCCATGGGCACGCTTAAAAACAGCATAGTGCGCGGCTGCAGAAAGACAGACGTATATTTTTCAAAGCTTATTGCGGGAATAATAAATACGCTTATTGTTGCGGCGGCATATGTCGGTTCAGGAGCTGTGACTGCGTTTTTCATCGTAGACCGGTCTACCAAAGTGACCGGCGGTCAGATAGCTCTTATCCTGGTAAATTATCTTCTGTTGTTAGCAGCAGCGTCATCGCTGTTTCTTATGCTGTGTGTTATTTTCCGCAGGACAGGCTTTGCCGCTGCGGCAGCGATAGCCGCCCCCATGCTCATATCATCCCTTCTGAACATCATAACGAGCATAAACGAGGATGCAGCCGGGCTGTCGAAATATCTGCTCATGGAAAGCTTTATTTCGGTTCAGCCGTCCGTGATATCCGGTCAATGGTTCGCTCCTGCCGTTACAGCTGCCGTTTACATTTCCCTTACAACGACCGCCGGACTGATAATCTTTAACAGATCAGAAATAAAATAATCTTTCCCGCTTCCGCCGTGCGTGCCCGCACTGGGCAATTCACGTAATCGTTCGCTCCGCTCACTCTGCACCCGTAAGGAAGCTTCATAAGCCGCGATCGTAACTAAAGCCACGGGGAACAGAACGCCGCCGCACCTGTCAATAAAGTAAAGACCGCGCCGGCGTGCCGCCGGTGTCAGTTCACGTAATCGTTCGCTCCGCTCACTCTGCACCCGCAAGGAAGTTTGTAACCCGCGTTCGTTATTTATTGTATACGTTCCTTCCGCTGCCTACGCCGGCGTGCTGCAACTAGTAAAGCCTGTGGGATGATGCGCTTCGGTTAATGTGGAATGTAGAATTGTTGTCACACTCCGTTTCGCTCTGTGTAAATATAGTGCTTCGGCGGCGTGCCGCAACTGTCGATTAAGTATAGACCGCGGGTAGTGAATGTTCGGTACGAGTGCAGAGCGGAACGCAGTGGAGCGACCGGCGCGAATAGCGCGTAAGCGCGTGGGTCCGGGGAGCTTGCTCCCTGGCGGGGGGCGCGGGTGTCCAGCGGACACCTCTCAGCCGCAGGCTGAGAAGCGCCGACCGAGCCGGCAGGCGAGACCCGGGGCGAGCAGCCCCGGGCAGGTTTGGGCGGCAGCCCAACACCGGCGGTACGCCGGCGCCCCAGCAGTGCCTTGACGTAACGGGAATTTTGCGGTATAATTTAGGATAGGTAATAATAGTTTTTGTAAGAAAAGACAGTAATATATCAGAAAGGTGAGAAATAAAAATGAGTATGGGGAAAATACTTGTCGTGGATGATGATATCAATATCTGCGAGCTTTTGCGCCTCTACATAGAAAAAGAAGGCTATGAGGTGGTTATAGCAAATGACGGAGGTCAGGCTATTACTAAATTCAAAACCGAAAAGCCTAACCTCGTTATGCTCGATATTATGCTGCCGGTTCTCGATGGCTGGCAGGTGTGCCGTGAGATACGAAAAACCTCTCAGTGCCCGATAATCATGCTGACGGCAAAGGGTGAGGTTTTCGATAAAGTTCTTGGTCTTGAACTCGGCGCCGATGACTATGTCGTCAAACCCTTCGAGACTAAGGAAATAGTCGCAAGGATCAAGGCAGTGCTCAGAAGAGTGAACGATACACTCCCCGCTTCTGAGGTGCAGTCCTCTAAAAAAGAAGTAAGCTACGAAAATCTTGTCATTAACCTGACAAATTATGAGCTGAGAGTAAAGGATGAACAAATTGATACCCCCCCGAAGGAAATGGAGCTTATCTATTACCTCGCAAGCAACCCGAACCGCGTCTTTACCAGAGATCAGCTTCTCGATGAGGTATGGGGCTTTGACTATTACGGCGATTCCCGTACAGTCGATGTCCATGTAAAAAGACTCCGTGAAAAATTAGAGGGCGTTTCCAATAAATGGGCGCTCAAGACCGTATGGGGAGTAGGTTATAAATTTGAGGTTAAAGAATAGTTTCAGCGATGCAAAATCTTCTGTATCAGGCGTGTGGGAGAAATTCAGATCTTTCCTGCCTACAAAGGTATACTATAAACAATCTTTGTTTACTAAGTATCTGAGCGTCAGTATGATCATCGTTTTCCTGAGCTTCCTTATGCTCGGTATCGTGCTGATGGTTATTCTTTCCAACTATTGGACGAACCTTCAGATATCCGATCTTGAATCAAAGACACAGGCTCTTGCGGGATATGCAGTAGATCAGTACCGCGTAAGTACAAATGCAAAGGGCGAGGTTACCCTTTCACAGGTTCAGGATAAGACCGTCTTTCAGGATACACTCAATAATACAAGCAATATAAATAATGTCGATATCATTATTCTTGACCCGAACGGAAATGTATATGCTGCCTCAAATCCGGAACAGCATAAATATCACCCCGGCTCGAAAATAGGGCCTTCTATTACTGATATGGCAGCAAAAACCGGAATGTATTCTGCTAAGGGTACACTTGACGGTTTTTACGATACCGATCACTATATCGTCGCTATGCCTCTTATGCTTCATCAGAATGAGGATATAGTAGGAAAATATGCTTCCAACTATAACGTGGGCGTTATTATCGTGACCTCGGACGACCCGATAGTTACTAACCTCGCTGAAATGGTACTGCGCTGGTTCATACTGTCCTCTGTCGTCGCTTTGCTCCTTTCTATCCTCGCTATCAGTGTTGCATCCTACAATATGGTCAAACCGCTGAAGCAGATGGCAGAGGCGGTAAAGGCTTTCGGTAAGGGAGATTTCTCCGTCCGCATAAAGGAAACTACAAACGATGAGATCGGCGAGCTTGCCGTATCCTTCAACAATATGGCGGAATCACTGTCCTCCTCAGAGGCAACGCGCCGCAGCTTCGTCGCGAATGTCTCCCATGAGCTGAAAACCCCTATGACGACCATTTCCGGATTTATCGACGGTATACTCGACGGTACTATCCCGCCGGAAAAACACAGCTATTACCTCGATATCGTATCCTCGGAGATAAAGCGTCTGTCAAGGCTTGTACATTCGATGCTGAACCTTTCCCGTATAGACAACGGCGAGCTGAAGATCAATTACCAGACCTTCGATATCTTCAATACCCTCGTCACCATTGTCATAACCTTTGAATACGAGATCGAAAGGAAAAATATTGATATCCGCGGACTTGATAATATCAAATCGACAATTGCCTACGGGGATAAGGATCTTCTCCATCAGGTAATTTACAACCTTATCGAAAATGCCGTAAAATTTACGGATGAGGGCGGTTATATCGAATTCGGAATAACCGAAACATCTTCACGCATCAATTTCCGTATCAAAAACAGCGGTCAGGGTATCAAGAATTCCGAACTTCCGCTTATTTTTGAGCGTTTCTACAAGACCGACAAATCCAGAAGCAAGGATAAAAAGGGTCTTGGTCTTGGTCTTTATCTTGTACGCAGCATTATCCGCAAGCACGGCGGGGATATATCCGCCGGCAGCGAATACGGAAGCTATACGGAATTTCAATTCTATATACCGAAAAGACTGGATAAATGATACTTGTTTTTTCAGTCAATACAACGGAGGATGATACATGAACGGACAATACGGACATAATTTTTACGGGCAGATGCAGCAGCCGCAGCAGTATTATCCGCCCGTACAGGGATATTATCCCTACTCTTATCTATATCAGATACCGCCGAAAAAATCGGGCGGCGGCGCGGCTGTCATTACCTGCCTGCTCGGAAGTCTGGTAATATTTGTTGCGGCGCTTGTGCTTTTCGGCATATCGGGAGGCTTCAATGACCCGGACAGCGGACGCTCCGGTCAGACGACCAATGAATTTATCAAGGATACCGTTATCCCCGCATCACCGTCCGCAGGTCCGGACAAAAACGGCCCGCAGATAAGTGCTGACGATATCCCCGAGGATAGATCCGAGGAAACCACCATCGCCAGCCGGGTCTATGAAGATACTGCCGCTTCCATCGTATGCATAACCTCATATGAGGAAGGAATGGATTATACGCTTGACGCTATTTCCCAGGGCTCGGGAATAATCATTACCGAAAACGGCTATATCATCACCAACAGCCATGTTGTCGATGATTCCAAAAAGACCGGGGTAATGATAACCCTTGCGGATAACCGTCAATTCATCGGCACAATAATAGGCGTGGACAAAAAGACCGATATCGCCGTGATAAAAATAGATGCAAAAGATTTAAAGCCGGCTAAATTTGCTGATTCGGATTCCGTCAAAGTCGGGCAGCTTGCCTTTGCTCTCGGAAATCCCGGCGGCTCGGAATTTGCAAATTCCCTGACAAAAGGGTCGGTTTCGGCTACGGGGAGGATACTCAGCGGCGGATATGTCCGTTATATCCAGACCGACGCCGCGATAAATCCCGGTAATTCCGGCGGTGCTCTTCTGAACGAACATTCCCAGGTGATCGGAATGAATACGGCAAAAATTGCTGCCATGGAATATGAGGGAATGGGCTTTGCGATCCCCTCGAATACCGTGATAGATGTAGTCAACAAGATAATTAAATACGGCCGTGTGAACGACCGTCCGCGCATCGGCATTGATGGAAAAAGCTGTACCCTGTATATGTCCAAGGCGAACAATATCCCGCAGGGCGTTATCATTTCCTCGATAGACAGCGACAGTCCGCTCAAATCCACCGATGCTAAGATAAACGATCTCATTACGGCTGTCACTGATAAGGAAATAAAATCCATGGATGAACTGACCGAGGAAATGTCGAAATACCATCCCGGTGACGAAATAACGCTTACCATGTACAGAAAGGGCAAAAACGGAGCCGAGGGCAAAAGCTTCAAGATCTCGATAGTACTAAAAAGCGACGACGACTGAAAAAACATATACAAAATTTCATATTTTTTTAAAAAAACTATTGAAAAACACAAAATTATATGTTATTATATATACATCTTAAATATGACATTTTTCTATATCAACTCTTTGTTGTTTTTTCATTATCCCTTCCTTTGGTAAAGAGCACAGTCAGCAGACTGTGTTCTTTGCTTGTGTGTCGGGCATGACACTAATCTAACGGGTGAAAGTCCCGTCACGGGTAGTTACCGCCAAGTGTAGTGAACCGCAAGCTGTTTGCAGCAATGTAA
>CADCGS010000090.1 GCA_902801055.1 uncultured Ruminococcus sp.
TGCAATACAACACTGTCAAAGCTGCACCTGTCAATTAAGTATAGACCGCGAGTAGTGAATGTTCGGTATGAGTGCAGAGCGGAACGAAGTGGAGCGACCGGCGCGAATTGACAGCGGAGGCACTCCGCCGCTCCGCTCACTCTGCACTCGTAAGAAAGCTTCATAAGCCGCGATCGGAGTTAAAGCCGCGGGAAGCAGAACTGCAAAGTTTCGCCCGCCTTTTCAAAGGCGGCGGGATCCAGAGGCGCGGGTGTCCGGTGGACACCTCTCAGCCGCAGGCTGAGAAGCGCCGACCGAGCCGGCAGGCGAGAAGAGTCTCTGGTCGCGCTCCGCAGAGCGCGAAACCTCAAGCGTGAGCAATCCCTCCGCAAGGGGTGAATTCAAAAAAGCCCCGGTGGGGCTTTTTTGAAGAGGGGACGCCCTGGGAAAGAGGGCGTCCCCTTGCCGTGTTCCTCCTATTAGTAGGGGACGCCCAATCAAATAGGGCGTCCCCTTGCTGTGTTCTTACACTAACCAATCTTTCTGCTGTAAAGCAGAAACGGAGCGCGCCGGCGTGCCGCCGGATAAGTCAGGATGTGATAATTATTTTCTGACCGCCATAGATCAGATCGGGATTTTTTATATTGTTATCCCTGACAAGCTTATTCACAGTGGTTCCGTACTTTGCGGCAATTCCGCTGAGAGTGTCGCCGGGCTGTACAGTGTATACGAGCCTGTTATCCTTTGCAGGCTTTGATGAAGCCTTGTCAAGGTATTTTGCATCAATTGCGGCGGTCGCCTGTCCGTTTATGCCTATAACTACCCTGTTGCCGGACTGCTCGATCACAGTGTATTTCACTCCGGGATATACCGTGAATTTCTTATCCGTTCCGTATATTACCGGGTCGGTTATCCTTACCTGTTCGCCAATACTGAATTTCTTCTCCCCGCCGGATGAGGGTTTAGTATCGGGCTTTGAGGGTGAGGGCTTGGGCTTAGTGTCCGGCTTCGAGGGAGAAGGCTCGGGCTTTGTGTCATCCGTTCTGTCGGTATAGAGAATATCCAGATCACATTCTCCCGGGATACCGTCAATGCATCCCCTCCCCCCTACTGTGTACTGCCAGATCATGCAGTCATATACCGGCGCACTGCTGTCCCATTGTGCAAGCCAGAGAGGATATTTGCCTATAAGCTCATCGGCATAAAGATAATTCCTCAGCCAGTTCGGGTTTGTATATATTCCCGAAACAAAACCAGCCTTTCTGATCCTGTCGCAAAAGGTCTTTGCTATATCGGTGCATACTCTTTTTCCGTGGTCAGCGATCCGCTGCTCCTCCATATCAATGAATACCGGCAGCTGCGGATCAGTTCCCTTAATGCAGCTGAGACAGTATTCCGCTTCCTTCAGGGCGTCCTCACTGCTTTCGGCATAGGAATAATGGTATATTCCGCAGGGTATGCCTTTTGAGGCAAAGCCCTTCATATTCCGGTCAAATTCACTGTCCTTCTGACCGGCCTCCCAACCGAAGCTGCTGCGCACTATCGCAAACTGTACCTGATCTTTACTTATTCTGCTGAAATCAATATTTCCCTGTGCATAGGAAACATCTATTCCTTTTTTGGTTGTCATAAGACATCCTCCTTTATAATAGTAATTTGAAAGGGTCCCTTTTCAAAAGACCCTACCATTTGAGAAAAATTTGACCTTTTGAAGTCAACTTTCCGAAAAAAATATTTTTACTGTTACATTTTATGCACACATCCGCACGAATGGAAAGATTTTTTTATTTATTCGGAGCTTAATTCAATTGCTATTATAAATAATTTGTTGTAAAATAAAAGCATAGGCATTTCTGAGTGCCTTCTTTCAATCAGCACAGGCAAGCTATACCACTGCTTACCGTTGAAGGATAAACCCTCCGCCGAAAGGCGCAGCAGATATCAGACAGTTTTTTTTTAGGCAGCACCGCAAATATCGAAAAATGAGCGAGCCAAAAAGAAAAAACACCCGACCGGACAGTCAGGTGTGTATAGGAAGTACCATTGTATTCTGCAAGGCAAACTAAGGCAACACCGCCGTAATACCGCCGGAGCATAGGAAGTACCCTTGGGGTGCACGCACCACCGGCGGCACGCTGCTGCGCTGTATGTTCTTACAAGATCACATTCTCGAAGCCGTATCTGCCGAAAAAGTACCGTCCGCGAGTAATGATTGTTTGGTATGAGTGCAGAGCGGAACGAATTGACAGCGGAGGCACTGCGCCCTTTGAAAAGGCGGGCGAAACTTTACCGTTTTGTTTCCCGCTACTTTAGCTCAGATCGCGGGCTATATAGTATCCTTACGAGTGCAGAGTGAGCGGAGCGAACGATTACGCGAATTGACACCGGCGGCACGCCGGCGGAGCGAAGTAGAGTGTGACAATAATTCCACATTATACGAAATACGAAGCGCATTAATGCTCTTTATGCGGTAGTAAGCACGCACTGCCTGACGGTACAAAGGAAAAATGAAAGGAAGTATTATTTTGACAGAAGACGTATATGCAGAGCTGGCGGCTCTCAGACGCGAGATCATAGAAAAAGAATTTTCAGACCTTAACGATATGCAGCAGCAGGCTGTTTATCAGGCAACAGGGCCTTTGCTTATCCTTGCGGGAGCAGGCAGCGGCAAGACAACCGTTCTGGTAAACCGTATCGCAAATCTCCTGCGCTGGGGCAGTGCATATGAAACCGATATAGTATACGGACAATACAGCGACAGCGATATCGGGGAGATACGCAGTGCAGCCGAGGGTAAAAGCCGGCTCAGCGATGAGCTTGCGGAAAAGCTTTCGGTAAGCCGTCCCGCTCCTTGGAGAATACTTGCTATCACCTTTACCAATAAGGCGGCAGGCGAACTGAAAGAGCGTATCTGCAAAAAAGTCGGTGACCAGGGTCTTGATATCTGGGCATCTACATTTCATTCGGCATGCGGCAGGATACTCAGGACAAATGCATCCCTTTTAGGCTACAGCAGTCATTTCACCGTTTATGACAGCGATGACCAGAAAAGACTTATCAGGGAATGTATGAAGGCTCTCAGAATAGATGAAAAAATCATTCCTCCGAGGGAGGCTATGAATGTTATATCCAGCGCAAAGGATGAGATCATGACGCCGGCTGAATTTGCGGAATATGCAGGAAATGACAGCCGCCTTGTTTCTATCCATAAGGTGTACAAGCTTTATCAGGAAAGGCTTATCAATGCCGATGCAATGGATTTTGACGATATGATACTCAATACAGTACTTCTTTTCAGGAATTATCCCGATGTGCTCCAGAAATACAGCGAGCAGTTCAGATATATAATGGTAGATGAATATCAGGATACCAACCGGGTACAGTATGAGCTTATCCGGATGCTTTCGGAGGTACATAATAATCTCTGTGTTGTCGGAGACGACGACCAGAGCATATATAAATTCCGCGGTGCCACTATCAGGAATATTCTTGAATTCGAGGACGATTTCCCCAGCACCGTTACTATCAAATTGGAGCAGAATTACCGCTCTACGGGCAATATCCTCAGATCCGCGAATTCCGTCATAAAGAATAATACCGCCAGAAAGGACAAGACCCTCTGGACAAATAATCCGTCCGGCAGCCGTATCGTAAGGTTCAATGCATATGATGAGCATGACGAAAGCAGATTCATCGTCAATACGATACTTGACGGCGTTTCATCCGGCGGAAAATACAGTGATTATGCAGTGCTTTACCGTATGAATTCCCAGTCGCAGGTAATAGAGCGTGCGCTTGTGCGCGCCGGCATACCCTACCGCATCATCGGCGGAAGGCGCTTCTATGAGCGCCGGGAAATACGCGATATGATAGCATATCTGAGCGTCATCAGCAATCACAGCGACAATGCTCGCCTGAAACGTATCATCAATGTGCCCAAGCGCGGAATAGGCGATAAATCCATTTCAAATATAGAGGAAATAGGAAATATGCTCGGGCAGAGTATGTTTGAGACGATGCTGCATTGTGATGAATTTGATGTTCTGAGCCGTTCGCGCCAGAACCTTGAGGATTTCTGTACTATAATAAATGATATGGCTGCCGCGCTTGAAACCGGTACGCCTATTTCGGAAATGTATGATAAGCTTGTCGAGAAAATTTCATATATCCCGTTTATCCGCCGTGAAAGCGACCACGGAGACGAGGCAGTGGAAAATATCCGCGAGCTTAAATCGAGCATAATGCGTTACGAGCAGGAAAACCCGGACGAAGCAACTTTACAGGGCTTCCTGGAGGAGGTATCCCTCTTTACGGATATTGATACCTATAATACCGACCCGGACGAAAGCTTTGTTGTGCTTATGACCCTTCATTCAGCCAAGGGACTGGAATTTGACACTGTTTTCATTCCCGGAATGGAGGAAAACACCTTCCCGAGCTATCTTTCGACCCTTTCCCAGGAGGAGATGCAGGAGGAACGCAGGCTTGCGTATGTAGGGATAACCCGCGCAAAGCACCGTCTGTATCTTTCATGCTCGCGCAGCCGTACTCTTTTCGGAAAGACCTCATATAACAGACCCTCGCGGTTTCTTTCAGAGCTGCCGGACGAGCTTGTTGAGGAGAAGGAGACAAAGCGTCCCGAATTTTCCGGTTCTGCCGGGATAAGCATAGGCGAAAAGCGCCGCAGTGATATGGAAAAGAGCAGACAGATATCGACCATGCCCCATATGACAGAGGACAAAAAGGAATATACCATCGGCATGAGAGTGAAGCACCGCACCTTCGGAGAAGGAATGATACTCAATACAAGACCGATGGGGTCTGATACATTGCTTGAGATTGCATTTGACACTGTCGGCACAAAGAAGATCATGGCAAATTATGCTAATCTCAGTATCATCTGACCGCCCGGCGTGCCGCCGGTGTCAATTCACGTAATCGTTCGCTCCGCTCACTCTGCACTCGTAAGGAAACTTTGTAACCCGCGATCGTAACTAAAGTCACGGGGAACAGAACGCCGCCGCACCTGTCAATAAGTAACGACCGCGCCGGCGTGCCGCTCACTCTGCACTCGAAAGAAAACTTCATAACCCGCGATCGTTATTTATTGTATACGCTCCTTACGTTCGTCTGCGGCGGCACTCCGTCCGCAAGGCAGAAACGGAAAGCTTCAACGAACCTGATATTATAGTTACGCATGGGATATATTTACATTACATCATCGTCAAAGCCGAACCTGTCAATAAGTAACGACCGCGCCGGCGTGCCGCTCACTCTGCACTCGTAAGGAAACTTTGTAAGCCGCGATCGTAACTAAAGAGTAAAGATCGCGAGTAGTGAATGTTCGGTTCGAGTGCAGAGCGGAACGAAGTGGAGCGACCGGCGCGAATTGACAGCGGAGGCACTCCGCCGCGAATTAACAGCGGAGGCACTCCGCCGCGAATTGACAGCGGAGGCACGCACCGGCGGCACTATCTTTGTGCGGTATTACCTTTAATTAATTACTAAGGAGAATGACAATGCCTGCTGTTGTTTCACATTATCTTTTAGCAGAACGTGTTTTTAATGATATTTCCAATCGTTTCCCCGGACTTGACAAAAATCTTTTTTCCTGGGGAGCGAGCGGCCCTGATATATTTTTTGCCCATCGGGTAATGCCCTGGCAGCGCCAGCCGAGTATTGCAAAGCTTTCTCATGTAATGCACAACGGTTATGCCGAGCCGCTGCTGAATTATCTGTATGAATATGCCCAGACGAGGGACAGCATCAGGGCGAAGAGCTATGCATTCGGATTTGTAACGCATTACGCCTTTGATTCTGTAGCGCACCCGTATATAGTCGGATATGCCGAAGAAAAGGGCGGCGGGCGTATGTATTATATCCCGGTAATCGGCAAGACCAACGAGCAGCTTGTAAACGGGATAAAATACAGTTCCATTTACCACAACAAAATAGAAAGCGAGCTGGACACGATATTTCTCATGCATGAAAAGCATATCTCCATACGCAAATTCCGGCTTGAGAATGCTTGTCCGAACGACAAGGACGCAATGGAGCTGATCGGTGAGATTCTCAGCTCATACCTGACCGATTCGGGGATACGTCCGGATATCAGGAATTATGAAATAATCCGTGCCATGCTTGACTGGCGCAGATGCTTATTTGCCCTGAACGACAGGCTATCAATAAAGAAGGGCATAGCTAAGGGCATGGAGGGGTTATTCCGCACGCCGCCGATCGTATCGGTTTTCATGAGAAACATCAAGGTTGATTACAATGAGGATCCGGCGAACATGGCTCATCGTTCATGGAAAGCTCCTGCTGACGGCAGCGTGCACAACGAAAACTTCTTTGAGCTTGCCGACAGAGCGGAAGAAAAGGCTCTCTATCTCATAAACAAGCTTTCCTGTGACGAGCTTCTTACACGAGAGGATTGCTTCGACGGTTTCTCCGGCCACTGAACCATATCAAGCTTCCCTTATCTGCCGGCGTGCCGCCGGTGTCAATTCGCGGGGGTCGCTGCGCTTCGCTCCGCTCTGCACTCGTAAGGAAGCTTTGTTACTCGCGGTCTTTACTTAATCAGCAGGTGCGGCTTTATTGTCGGGTCACGCAAGATTATATGTTGCGGTTTTTGATTGTAACATTTTTGCACCACTCTGCACTCGAACCGAACATTCGTAACCCGCGATCTATACTTAATCAGCAGGTGCGGCTTCGATAGTGATATATTGTAAGTTTGGTGCGTGAAAGAATACAACAAGGGGACGCCCTATTTGATTGGGCGTCCCCTAATAATATTTTTTTACTGCCGGACAATACTTACAGTTCAGGCACTCCGGCTGTTATGGATTCATTAATATTTTAATCCTTGAAAAGATTCTTGACTTTGTCAAAAAATCCTGAACGCTTCTGGTAGTTTTTGGTTGTGCAGGTCTTGTCGAACTGTGCAAGTATCTTTTTCTGCTCCTCTGTAAGATTCCTCGGAACCTCTACAGTGACCTTTACATACTGATCTCCGCGTCCTCTTGAATTGAGGTGAGGTATACCTTTGCCCTTGAGCTTGAAAATGTCGCCGGGCTGTGTTCCGGGATGTACCGTATAGCTTGCCTTGCCGTCAAGCGTCGGGACTACCACTTCATGACCGATCGCAGCCTGTGTGAAGGTGATCGGGATCTCGCACCATACGTCATCGCCCTTGCGCTCGAATATATCATGCTTTTTGACATTGACATATACATGAAGATCTCCGGAGGGGCCTCCGTTATATCCGCTGTTGCCGTGGCCGGTGATGTTCAGTATCTGATCCTGGCTTATGCCTGCCGGTACGGTGACGGTGACCGTCCTCGATGAACGTATCCTTCCCACACCTGAGCATTTCGGACAGGGCTTTTCGATGATCTTGCCCTTGCCGCGGCATTTTTCACAGGACTGGCTGGTCTGTACTACACCGAACGGTGTACGCTTCTGCGCCGTAACAGTACCTGTACCATGACAATCCGGACAGGTTTTCAGATTATTCCCCTCGGCTGCGCCTGTGCCTTTACAATCCTTACAGGTTTCAACACTCTGATAGGTTATCTCCTTCTTGCAGCCCTTTGCGGCTTCTTCAAAGGTGATAGTGACCGATACTTCAACGTCCGAGCCTCTGCGCGGTGCATTCTGATTTTTGGGGCTTCGTCCGCCGAAACCGCCGAAAAAGCTGTTGAAAATATCCCCGATATCAATATCCTGACCAAAAGGATTGCCGCCGCCGTAGGCGGTAGAGCCTGCCCCGTAATTCGGGTCAACTCCCGCAAATCCGAATCTGTCATAACGGGAACGCTTGTCTTTATCGGACAGCACCTCGTATGCCTCATTTATTTCCTTGAATTTTGCTTCGGCTTCCTTATTTCCTGGATTAAGATCGGGATGATATTGCTTTGCCTGTTTACGGAAGGCCTTTTTTATCTCATCCTCAGAAGCACCCTTCTGCAGACCGAGTACTTCGTAATAATCTCTTTTATCTGCCAATTAATACCACCCCAATATAGATAACAAATAACGAACCTCCGGATCCGGTATTTATCAATCGCCGCAGGGAAAACCGTTTCCGGCTTTCCCTGAGCGTAGTAAGTTTATGAAAAATTATTCGTCTACGTCTTTGAAATCTGCGTTATAAACGCCGCCCTCGTTTGATTCAGGAGCCTGCTGAGCTGCTGCGCCCTGAGCTGCCGCATCCTGATAAAGCTTCTCGGAAACTGCATACATTGCCTTCTGAAGCTCGTCCTTGGAGGACTGGATAACATCCATATCTGTTCCGGCAAGAGCTGCCTTTACAGCTGCTACCTTAGTCTCGAGGTTTCCTCTGTCCTCATCGGAGATATGGTCGCCGTTTTCGGTGAGGAGCTTTTCAACAGCATATACAAGGTTTTCAGCTTCGTTGCGCTTGTCAACCTCTTCTCTGCGCTTCTTATCCTCAGCTGCATACTGCTCTGCATCCTTGATAGCCTTTTCGATATCGTCCTTGTTCATATTTGTGCTGGAGGTGATCGTGATGTGCTGCTCTCTGCCTGTGCCGAGATCCTTAGCAGAAACATTAACGATACCGTTAGCATCTATATCAAATGTTACTTCGATCTGCGGAACGCCTCTCATAGCCGGAGCGATACCATCGAGCTTGAACAGACCGAGCTGCTTGTTGTCTCTTGCGAATTCTCTTTCACCCTGAAGAACGTTTACTTCAACCTGAGTCTGGTTATCAGCTGCGGTCGAGAAGATCTGGCTCTTCTTGGTCGGGATAGTTGTATTTCTGTCGATGATCTTTGTCATAACGCCGCCCTGTGTCTCAACGCCGAGTGAAAGCGGAGTAACATCGAGGAGGAGCAGACCCTGAACGTCGCCTGCGAGTACGCCTGCCTGGATAGCTGCGCCGATAGCAACACATTCATCGGGGTTGATGCCCTTGAACGGATCCTTGCCGATAAGACCCTTTACTGCTTCCTGAACAGCGGGGATCCTGGAAGAACCGCCGACCATGAGGACCTTGTCGATCTCGCTGATATTAAGACCTGAATCTGCAAGTGCCTGACGGACAGGACCCATTGTCTTTTCTACGAGGTCAGCAGTAAGCTCGTTGAACTTAGCTCTTGTAAGAGTATAGTCAAGGTGCTTGGGGCCTGTAGCATCAGCTGTGATGAAGGGGATATTGATCTGAGCTGTGGTGATGCCCGAAAGCTCGATCTTAGCCTTTTCAGCCTCATCCTTCAGACGCTGCATAGCGGTCTTGTCGCCGGAAAGGTCGATACCGTTATCATTGCGGAAGCTCTGTACGAGCCAGTCGATGATCTTCTGGTCGAAATCGTCGCCGCCGAGCTTGTTGTTGCCGGCTGTTGCAAGAACCTCCTGAACGCCGTCACCCATTTCGATGATGGATACATCGAAGGTACCGCCGCCGAGGTCATAAACCATGACCTTCTGGTCATTTTCCTTGTCTATGCCGTATGAAAGAGCAGCAGCAGTAGGCTCGTTGATGATCCTCTTTACATCAAGGCCTGCGATCTTGCCTGCGTCCTTTGTAGCCTGACGCTGTGCATCTGTGAAGTAAGCCGGAACTGTGATAACAGCCTGTGTTACATTCTCGCCGAGATAAGCCTCAGCGTCCTTCTTGAGCTTTGTAAGGATCATAGCGGAGATCTCCTGGGGAGTATATTCCTTGCCGCTGATATTTACCTTGTAAGCGGAGCCCATATGTCTTTTGATGGAAGCGATAGTATTGTCGGGGTTTGATACAGCCTGACGCTTAGCTACCTGACCTACGAGTCTTTCGCCGTTCTTTGCAAATGCTACAACAGACGGAGTTGTTCTTGAGCCTTCTGCATTTGCGATTACTACCGGCTCGCCGCCTTCGATTACTGCTACACATGAGTTTGTTGTACCGAGATCGATACCGATTGTCTTTGCCATAATAGTTTCCTCCAATATAAAATTATTTTGTTTTTATTCTGTTAATGCGGCTTTGCCGCAGACGGAATCGTTAATTTACTACCTGAACCATAGCGTGGCGGATTATCTTATCGCCTATCTTATAGCCCTTCTGGAACACATTGGCGATCTTGTCCTCTTCCAGCTCGTCGTCATCCACACGGGACACGGCATCATGGAGCAGCGGATCAAAATCCTCTCCTCTTTCGCCGAATTTTACGTCATTGAGTTTTTCAAAGGCTGTATCGAGCTGATTCTTTATCATTTCGATACCCTTGCGGAATTCCTCGCTGTCATCCACGCCGGAAGCAAGAGCCAGCGCAAAATTATCAGCAACCGGCAGGAATGCCTCGACTGTTGTTGCTAAAGCATTATCGAATGTCTGGAGCTTTTCCTTTTCGGTTCTTTTGCGGAAGTTATCATATTCAGCTGCCATACGCAGGAACTGTTCCTTCTGGGAATCAAATTCCTCCCGGAGCTTGTCGTATTCTTCCCTGCTCACTGTTTCCTCAGCTGCAGCAGCCTCTGCTGCTTCTGCTGTTCCGGTCGTTTCCGCGGTTTCATTTGTTTTCTTAGCCTCTGCTGTCTTAGCAGCTTTCTTTTTTGCCAAGATGTATTCTCTCCTTTCAGGGCTGTTAATTGCTTTCAAGCAGACCCGTCAGCAGTGCGCCTACCGATTCGGCGGTATATTCCAGCGCTGCCGTCATTTTCGGGTAATCCATCCTTACCGGCCCTATCAGGGCTATAGTTCCCGTACAGTCCGGTGAGGCGGTATAATACGAAGCTATGACGCTCAGTCTTGCAAGTGCAGGGTGATGTATTTCGCTGCCTATCATTATAGAAGCTCTGTCCCCTGCCGACGAAAGCAGCCTTGTAAGCTCCCCGGTATGTCCCAGAAGCTCCATTACCCGTTTCGCATCTGCCGAAGCAAGTTCAGGCATTGTAAAAAGATTTGCTTGTCCCTTGATGAATACGCCTGTGGAAGCGGCTTCATTTGCTGCTTCGTGAACTGCCGTAAGGGCGTTTGCCATCAGCATCGACATCTCACCGAATGCCGCAGCCGTGGTCTGCATGAATGCAGGAGTGACCGCATTGACGGACATTCCGGAAAAACGCTCATTCACGGTATTTTCCAGCTTTTCAAGCAGCTGGGGCGTTATCACGAAATCGCAGCGGAACAATTTTGTTTTCACGGAGCCTGTTGATGTAATAAGCACCGTCATTGCGGTACAGCCGCCTGTCTGAACAAAACGTATCCTTCGGATCAGAGCCTTCTCCGCTGAGGGAGAGGATGCTATCACAGCACAGCCGGTCATGCCCGAAAGCGTTGCGGCGGCTTCCTCAAGAAGATGCTCGGGAGCATCTGCACTGAGATAAAGAATATCGTCAAGGCCGTTTTTTTCATATAGGGCTCGCCGCAAACGTTTCCGCCGCTCGCGCGGTTCACCGCGGGCGGCCTCTCGCGCCGGTGCTCAGATGCTCAAATGCTTTTTCAGGCTTGAAGGATGGGGCGAGGCGTGCTAGAATAGACGGCAAAGGAGAAAAAAGATGAATATGACCCGTAAATCGTTTCTTGGTCTTTCCACGCTCGCCGCGCTGGCGGGGCACAGGTGCTTCGGCTTCGGCGGGGCGAAATGCTCGGTCTACAAGGGCATCCCGATCGGCGTGATCACCTACTCGTACCGGTCGATGCAGCCGGGCGCGGGCAAGACGCTCGAGTACGTGCTCGGCTCGGACCTCAGCACGATCGAACTCATGTCGAACGATGTGGAGATCGACGCCGGCGCGCCGATGAACAAGCTTCCCTGGAAGATGTCGAAGGAGGACAAGGCGGCGCTCGCCGCGTGGCGTCTGACCGTGGACATCAAACGCTTCGAGGAAGTGCGCGCCAAGTATGAGGCCGCAGGCGTGTCCGTCCACATCGTCAAGTTCGGCGACATCGGC
>CADCGS010000091.1 GCA_902801055.1 uncultured Ruminococcus sp.
ACTCCAAGTCAAACAAGCTTAAAAAACGCATAAACAACTCGCCGGAGAATATCCTGATTTTTGAAAATACCCACGAGTCTATCGTTGACAGAAAAGTCTTTGACTTGGTTCAAAAGCATTTTGAAGGAAGAAAACGCCCTGATATTCAAGGAGAGATAGATAAGTATTCCGGTTATCTTTACTGTGGGGACTGTGGCAAAAGACTATATCTACACCGTTCAAAATCATTTCCGGCAGAGAAGAACTTCTATCAATGCGGCAGCTATCAATCCGGTACAGTGAAATGTACGGTTCATAACATTAAGGAACAAGTGCTTGATTCGATTATCCTCGCACAGTTGAAATCCATGATAGCATTGGCAAGCAACCACAGTGATGAGTTTTACGCTATGGCAACCGAGAAAGGAAAAGCCGAAGCTAAGAAGTATTATGCTTCGGCAGAAAAAGAAAAATCACAGTTGACCACTCGGCTCCATGAGCTTGACAACATCATCCGCTGTCTCTACGAGGACAGAGTAGTTGGACGTATCACTCCGGAACGCTATGATTTCCTCGCGTCAGGGTACGAGGAAGAACAGGCGCAGATTCGCACTAAGCTGAACGAACTCAACGAGAAAATCAATGAGATTGATTTGCAGGAGAAATACGTTAAGGAGTTCATTGCCAAAGCCAAAGAGTACGTCAATGTTGAAAGGCTCACTCCCGGAATTCTCCGCGCCTTTATCAAGCGGATTGATGTCTACGAAAAAGAAGTCAGATACTCGCGCACCTGCGGCAACACCATTGTCATTCAGTACACGTTTCAATTAGACAAAAACTAAACAGAAAAATACCCTGAAGGCACATTTAAGACTTCAGGGTATCACAACCGTCAAATTTTACGTTAAGAACATCACGGAAAAAGGCTCACCTGTTTTTTATTATATTTTGTGCGGGACTGAGAATAGGCTCAGCTATTATAATAACGGAAAAAACGGTATGTAGGGATATACCGAGACTGCGACCGTTCCGCATATCGACCCGAGAACCACCCCGGCTATCACATCGCTCGGATAATGCACGAGAAGATATATCCTCGACAAGCCCATCATACACGCATATATCAGAACCGGTATGAACAGGATAGGCAGCATGAAAAACATTACCGCTGTCATAGAAAAGGATGCCGATGTATGCCCCGACGGGAAAGAATAATGCGCCGGGTGCTTTATCAGAAGCTCCTGACCATATTCCTCACTGCACGGACGTACTCTGGCGACGATATGCTTTATTGTGACCTCGCCCGCGATCGCACTGATGAGCATTGCAAGTATGCCGGTATAGCCCACTGCACGGTAACGGTTCAGAAAAAGCATAGGAATGGAAATCAGGAACCAGATATATCCGTTATTGCCTGTCCTTGTAACAAGAACCATGATACGGTCAAGCCTTTTTGTATGCCTTGCCGCGATACGGTGAAGCATTCTTGTGTCCCACTCCTGTATGCGCCTGAGCATAATCGTCCCCCTTTCCATATTATTCCTGACGTGCATGACATCTGCACGAAAATCATTACAATAGTATCATGATACAATATTATATCATATTTTGTATCGGTTTTAAAGTAGAAAATATTAAAAAAATGTGGATTATTTCCGCAAGGAAAATATAAGCAGCACATCATCTGCCTACTCTTTTTCCGTCATCGCCTGTACGGTCTATTTTCCGCCATTGCCCTTTTTACGGACAGGTTTTTTCAGGCTGACCGGCTTTCCGCGCTTTTTGCGGCTTATCGCAAGCGAGGAGATCGTTATTATCAGCAGGACACTGACAAATACCAGGGCGAATATTGAATCATCATTTTTGAAATGATCCACCTCCGCCTTTGCCTCTGGCTTGCTCGACTGCTTTTGGGCATCCGATTTTCCGGCGTCAGGCTTTTTTGAGACTTCCGGCTTTGATGAAGCATCGCTGCTTTCTTCCTCAGACGGCTCCTTGCCCGTGAATTCGAGTGTAACGGTCTTTTCATACCCGGTATTGCCGATATCGGTCAGAATAGCCCCGCATCTGAAATCCGTTTTGTAATCCTCCGGGAGATCAGTCAGGACAACTCCGTAATAATCCGGTATCATATGCTCAAATACGATATCGCCACTGGCGTCACTGGTCTTTTCTGTGCCGTCTATCATGATGCTGACGCCCTGCACAGGATTGTCATTCTGATCCCTGAAATGATAGACATACTTTCCGCTCACGGTGGAATCTGCCGCGACCGCCTTGGAAAGATTATATGCATAATCTATCGCCCTTACGGCAAGCTTTGTTTCGGCTATATTGCCTATCTTCTTGGTCGAGGTATAGTTATTCACCCTTGTGAGCTGGGTATAGAGATTTGTAATATCATAGGTATAGGTAGCTCCTGTCTGCGTCTGCTTTATATCGACAAGAGAATAGGAATCGGCGTCAATATAGCTCCCGCTTATCAGATCGTCCAGCT
Source organism: uncultured Ruminococcus sp. (assembly GCA_902801055.1). GTDB lineage: Bacteria > Bacillota > Clostridia > Oscillospirales > Acutalibacteraceae > UBA1213. The sequence goes on from CADCGS010000091.1 coordinate 2,477, forward strand.
TATCGGAATAGGTATAGGAGCCGCCGGAAAGGAAGGCTGTATACAGAACAAAGCCCTGTATGCCATTCTTGTCCGTGGAATCGACTTCAAGATATACACGCTTACCGTCGGAATAGGTCTTTGTCGAGGGGCGTGACGGAGGAGTATTGTCCACGACTATTTTATATGATACCGACTGCCTGCGTGATTCACTGCTGTTTGCAGATACAGCAGACGCCGAAACCGAATAGGTATAGTTTCCTTCCTTCATCGACGCAAAGATATTTTTCAGCCCGTCGGAATTGAAGCTCCTCAGAAGCTCCGCATATGGTTCATAGCCGCCCATGGTAAATGAAGAAATAATATCTATATTACGTGTAAATACGGTTTTTTCATTGCTGTCAGTTATCGTGACGGTGAAATCATCCGCATCGCGCAAGAGATAGAAATTCGGAATAACAAACGACACTCCGGCAGAGGACATATCGAATGCATTACGCACGGTATCCTTTCCAATACAGAGCTTGTCGCTGTACAGCTCACCGGTAGTTGCGTTTTTACCGAGGGTAACGCCCGGGTAATAATTGCCCATAGCCGCCGCAGCCATGAGAGATGTTCCGCCGATAACGATATCATCCTTACTGTCATATACCGATGCATCAAAAATATCGGCAAGTTCCCAGTCTCCGCAGTAGCCCGTAAGCGGGACGCTGAGCACATCCGAGCCGTCAACAGACGTCAGGGTTATAAAGCCGTCAAGATAGAATCCGTTCGGCGACCTGGAAATACAATAGAGAAATGCCGCCGGCGACAGCTTCATTTCAACCTCGACCGAAACGCTTTCGCCCGGAGAGATCGTTATTTCCTTTACCGGTTTTTCATCTGTCGTACAGGTCAGAGATGTATATTTTGTAAGGGATTCCGGAACGAGGGTATTGATATATCCTCTTCCGTTTTTCTCAAGCTTATCCGTCTGTGTCACTGCGGAAATGCGGTATGTCTGCTCCTTGTCGGAAATGCTCTTTATGAGCATACCGAAGGAAAATTCTCCGGTTTCGCTGTCCCCCATGCTGATGGCAGCGCTTCCGTCCGGAGAGGTGACATATGCTCCGGCTGTGAGGCTCTTCTCCAGATCAAGCACGCCTGCTCCCTGTCTGCGGGGAGAAGCATATACGCCCTTTCCGCAGAGGATCCTGTCGGCATTATTCATCATCAGGGCATTGACCGCCTGCTGAGTATCCTTTTTTTCATATTTTGCGGCATATTCAGAAAGCATTGCTGCCGCAGCTGCTGTCTGTGCGCAGGAGGAAGAGCTGCCCGTAAATGAGCTGTAGCCGTCCGAGGCTGCGGCATAATTTTCCGTTCCGGGTGCAAGGATATCGGGTTTGAGACGAAGCTCCGAGCTTACGCCGCTGGACGAGAAGAAGGAAACTTCCCCGCCGTTTTCCGAGCTGAACCGGCATAATTCATTTACAGCAGAAAGAGTGCCCTCGCGGTGCTTTGTAAAATACTCAGCTGCCGCGCTGCCTATAACGGCGGCAGGAATATTTTTCTTTGATGCCGAAAGCCTGATATAAAGCGGTTCATCGCTTATTATTATTATACCGGCAGCATTTACTGTATTTGCAGCCTTTATTTTTTCTTCAATGGTTGTCTCTCCGCGCTTCACGATAATAATTTTCTTGCCGGGATCGCACTGCCACAGCTCCTCCTGTCTGCCGCAGCAGTCCGTATAGACATAGGGCGTATCATCGCTGAGATCAGAAAACGGATGGTCCTTTTTGCCGTCTGTAGTCACAACATCGCGGTATTCGATCCTTTCCTTATCATTTACGGAAAGATAATATCCGAAATGCTCATAATTTTCGGAGGAGCCTACAGACGTGACAAACGGAAGCGTCGAGGGATATGATACCGTTCCGTAATCCGTATATTCCGGGCTTATTCCCGTTTTACCGTCGGTATTGATATTAATGGCATTATTTCCCGCAGCGGCGGTAATAAAGCTGCCGTTATCGTAAGCAGCGGTAAACACTCTTGTAAAAAGGTCAGCGGCAGTACTTATTCTCGGGACGCCGAGACTCAGGCTGATAACATCAGGAGAAAGCTTTACTGCATCGTCAAGCGCAGCAAGAATGACATCATCGCTTATCCCTGTTTCGCCGTCATGGCATACCTTCATAAGTGCAAGCTGACAGTCATATGCGCCGCTGATATATGAATTCGTGCCGGTCTTTCCATTATTTCCAGCAAGAACGGACGCCATGCCCGTTCCGTGATCCGAGCCGGGATTTTTAAGATCATGGTCGCGGTCGGCGTAATCATATGCAAAAGCGATCTTATTGCTGATAAACGGAGAATCATTTTCAGCGATATTGAAGCGTACAGCCGAAAGGAGGGAATCCACATCGCTGTCGGAATATTTCTTTTTGACCGGAGAAGCTGAAAAAGCTTCATGTCTGCATGAAAAGCCGTCGTCGATAACAACGGCAAGCCTGCCCTTTCCTGTCAGACCGGCGCTGTATGCAGAATCAATTTTTGTAGCAGTACCTCGCGGAGAGGAATAATCCGATTTATTCACGGGCTGTATTATATCAGGCTCGTCTGTTTTTTCCGCAGCATCCTCCCCGTCAGCCGGAGCATTATTCGTTTCATCGTCGGTACTATCCCCGTCAGACGGAGCATTATCCGTTTCATCGTCGGTACTTTCCCCGTCAGCCGTCTGATCGTCAGTACCTTCCTCATCATCAATATCTGATACTCTGATCTTACGTGAAGAAGCAAGGGTCACGGATTTAACGCCGGAGATCCCCTGAAGCTTAGAGAGACTGCTGTAGGGAGCAGTAACGCTGAATCCATTTATTACGGTATTATACGTATAGCAGTTATCAAGGTTAGCGGAGGGAACCATCCTGCGCACGCTTGCCTTGACAACGGCCTGATTTTTCTTTATCATATCGGCATACTGGCGAATATCCCTTGAACGGATAAGAGCCGTGACATTCTCATATTTATTTTTTGCGGAGGCAGCCGTCCCGCACAAAGAAATACCATCTGTTTCAATTATAAATGTTACAGTCTCATCGCTTTTAGGAGCATCTATTTCCGGAGTACCCGAAGGCTTTCCGTCCTTTTCGGTTATTACGACCGGAGATTTTTCCATATTCCCCGGTTCTACGTTCCCGGATGAAACTCCGGGATTGACCAGCGGCAGAACAAACACCGCTGCGGTAAGCACTATTGCCAGTACCGTACAATATATGCCTTTTTTCATCAACAGCCACCCTTTTGGTATGCATATCCGGGCAAGGCTTATGTGCCTTCCCCCTTAATCATTATATTATCGCACATTTTACTCATATTTTCAACCCCCTAATAAAGGCAATACCAAATACTTATCATTGCCGCTGATGCACTGCGGTTAATGTGGAATGTGGAATGTGGAATTGTAGTCACACTCCGCTACGCTCTGCCGGCGGCACGCCGGCGCGGTCTTAACTTTATTGGTAGGTGAGGCTTTGACAGTGATGTATTGTAAGTTTGGTGCGTGGAGAAACACAACAAGGGGATGCCCTATTTGATCGGGCATCCCCTCTTAATTTAGTAGCCGTAGGTGCTTTTTTGCTAATGTAGGCTCGTAATTGTGCTCCGGTGCGTGCCCGCACTGGGCAATTCGCGCCGGTCGCTTCACTTCGTTCCGCTCTGCACTCAGACCAAACATTCGTAACTCGCGGTCTATACTTAATTACCAGGCGCGGCTTCGATAGTGATGCATTATAAGTTTGATTCGTGGAGGAACACAACAAGTGGACGCCCTATTTGATTGGGCGTCCACTACTAATATTTTTTACTGTCGGACGATATTTACAGTTCAGGCTCGTAATTGTGTTCCGTTTCTGCCGTTATGTTCCCCGCTACTTTAATAACGATCGCGGCTTATGAAGCTGCCTTACGAGTGCAGAGTGAGCGGAGCGGCGGAGTGCCTCCGCTGTCAATTCGCGGGGGTCGCTCCACTTCGTTCCGCTCTGCACTCATACCGAACATTCACTACTCGCGGTCTATACTTAATTGACAGGTGCAGCTTTGACAGTGTTGTATTGCA
>CADCGS010000092.1 GCA_902801055.1 uncultured Ruminococcus sp.
CGTTCTGACGGTCGATCCTGTACAGGCTATATGGTTCCTTGTATTTATGGTTTGTCTGCAGCAGATCGAGGGCAATTTCATCTTCCCGCGTGTCGTGGGAACAAATATGGGTCTGCCGCCGCTGCTTATGATATCTGCGATCGTGCTGTTCAGCAGCTTCTTCGGAATAGTCGGTCTTATTATAAGCTGTCCTGTTACTTCGGTAGTCTATACTCTGACAAGGCGCTTCGTCTTTACTAACCTGAGAAAGAAAAAGATCCCCCATGAAAAATATGAGGTAGTTCCGGAGGAACCGAAGCCGAAGCTGCGCAAGCCTGTGAAGGGATATGCGATGATCGGTAAAATAACCGGCAAGATCAAAAAAAACAGGCTTGAAAAGGAAAATTCCGCTGCCCAAAAACCCGTAAAGACCCGCTCAAAAAAGAAATGATAAATACAGACGGCTCGTGATGAATTTTGCGGGGCGTCTGTTTTTGTGAAAAATAAGAAAATCTGAACAAATTTAATAAAATGCATTGTAAAAGCACATCAGGTTATGTTAAAATAGTAAATGGAATATTATCGTACGGCATGGAAATATCCGGCAGGAGATAAGTTTACCGAAAAATACGGAGGGATAGATTTGCTGAAGCTGAAAAAAGTATTCAGTTGTTTACTTGCTATCACTACATTGTTAGGAGGAAATGCAATGGCTGCAACCGCTGTGAATGAAAACGAATCAACTGAAAAAGTATATGCTCATGAGCTGGACAAACAGGCATATGACGGAAATGATCTTGGTGCTGTGTACACAAAGGATAAAACTACCTTTAAGGTATGGGCGCCGACAGCAGAGCGCGTAATGGTCAAGCTGTACGCGACGGGAAGCTCCGAGGAGGAGGGCGCACAGGATATTTCCACGACCTCAATGGAAAAGGGGGATAAGGGTGTATGGAGCGTCACTCTTGAGGGCGATAAGAAAAATCTTTATTACACCTACCTTATCACCATCGACGGCGTGACTACTGAGACCGCTGATGTCTATTCAAAGGCTGTCGGAGTAAACGGCAACCGCAGTATGGTCGTTGATCTGGCTTCGACCAACCCGAAGGGCTGGGATAAGGATAAGCACGTTCTGTATAATGATCCTACGGACGCTGTCGTATGGGAGATCCATGTAAGGGATTTTTCCAAAAACAAGCTCTCCGGCGTTTCGTTCGAGAACAGGGGCAAATATCTTGCCTTTACCGAGACTGATACGACGCTTGCCGGTCAGGGAGAAACACCGACCTGTGTCAATTATCTGAAAAAGCTGGGCGTTACCCATGTACAGCTTCTTCCGGTGTATGATTATGCGCATATTCGACCGATCCTTATGACGGAAATGTCCGCATAAAGGAATTCAAGCAGATGGTAAAGGCTCTGCATGATGCAGGTATCGGCGTTATCATGGATGTCGTATATAACCATACCTATACGGCAAAGGGAAGTGTATTTGAAAATACGGTGCCCGGATATTATTACCGCAAAAAGGCCGACGGCTCTCTTTCGGACGGCTCGGGATGCGGAAATGAAACTGCAAGCGACCATCTTATGTACCGTAAGTTTATGATAGATTCTGTTCTGTACTGGGCTAACGAATACCATATAGACGGCTTCCGCTTTGACCTTATGGGTGTCCATGATGTCCAGACGATGAACCTTATCCGCGACAGCCTTGATAAAAAGGTCAAGGACGGCAAAAAGATAATCATGTACGGCGAGCCCTGGACGGGCGGCGAGACCAGCACAGATAAGGATACCTGCGTCAAGGCGAATATAAGCAAGCTGAATGCGCGTGTGGGCGCCTTCAATGATGAATTCCGCGATGCCGTAAAGGGTCATGTATTCAATGCCTCAGAAAGCGGATATGTCCAGACGGGCAACGGCGGAGAAAATCTCAAGTACTGCATTACGGCAAACTGCGTCAGCGGAAATACCTGGATAAGACAGCCCTCCCAGTCAGTTACATATATTTCTGCACATGATAATTACACGCTTTATGATAAGCTGCTTATGTCAACAGGAAACACTGATGCTTTTGATGAGCGCGTCGAAAGCGTTGTCGATATGAATAAGCTTGCGGCTGCCATTACACTTACTTCTCAGGGTATCACCTTCATGCAGGCCGGTGAGGAATTTGCAAGGACAAAATTCGGCGATGAAAACAGCTTTATTTCCTCCGATAATATCAATATGCTCAACTGGAATAATCTGGTGACATATGCTGATCTTAATTCGTACTATCAGGGACTTATCGAGATCAGGAGGAATTATAAGCCCTTCCGTGATCCCTCCAAAAAGAGCGCGGAAAAAATAGCCTTTGCCGAAGCGCCCAAGGGCGTTGTGGCATATACCCTCGAAAACAGCCTTACAAAGGGCAAGGAATGGTCATATGTTGCAGTTGCCTTCAATGCGACCGATAACGAACAGCAGGTCACGCTGAAGCAAAGCGGAGATACTGCTCTTCCGACAAAATGGGAGATCGTTGCTGACGGAGCCGAGGCAGGTCTTGAAGGTATCGGTACATTAGAAGGAAACAAGATCACCGTTCCTGCTCACAGTGCGATGATCCTTGCGGACAAGGAAAGCTTTGATAAGCTTGCGCTGAAATCGGATAAATGTGTCGTAAAGATAGAGCACAAGGATGCTGACAGCGGCGAGATCATCAAAAAGCAGGTATACAAGGGCAGTGAGGGCGAAGCCTATTCTTCAGCCAAGGTTGAGGGAATAGAGATAGAATATGATTATGAAGGTGTGACGGGCAGTGAAAGGGGCAAATTCACGAAGCAGCCCCAGACGGTGACCTATACCTATAAAAAGTATAACGGCAGGATCGTTGATATGACGGTCAATTATCTCAAGGAGGGCGATCCTGTTATCGGGACGGAGGAAAGCGAGGCAGCAGAAAGGCAGGTCATAAAGCTGAGATCCGGAACGGATTACAATGCGCCGATAAGATCCGTAGAGGGGATGAAGATCAATATTGACAAATTCCCGCTCAATGCCGCAGGCAAAGCCGGGGATAATGATATTACCGTAAATTATTATTACGAGAGCATCGGCTCTGTGGATCTGGTGATCCATTATTATGACAATATGAGCCGTGACAAAATGATGGCTGATGTTTTCCGGGAAAAAGAGGACGGAAGCAAGGAGCATCTTGCAGGAAAGGCTCCGGGCACTGCTATGAAAGCGGACAAGGAGCTTGGAGACGGATGGTATACGCTTACTCTAAAAGGCAAGGGCAGTCTTGAGGGATTAAAGGTGAAATTCAATGATTCCAAGGGCAAGAAGCCTGACAAGACCGTATATGATGCCAAGGGAGAGATGTGGATCGAAAACGGCATAAAAACCATCAAGGGCGAGGTCAATGTAATTTATGTCGGCCCGGACGGAAATATCATCGAAACAAAGCAAGAATCCGGCAGGGAAGGCAAGGTCTATCAGACCGAGGAGCTTACCTATGAAAATATGAAATTATCGGGCGTTACCGACAATACACAGGGTGTTTTCGGGAAGCTGCCGATATATGTTATCTACAGCTATGATAATCTTTCCATCACGGAAAAGCCTGTCATGCCGGTCGTAATGATACTGTGTGCATCGTCAGCAGCAACGCTTATGGCAGCTCTGATTCTCGGTTTTGTTTACGGTAAGAAGAAAAAGAAATAAAGATAATATACAAAACACAAAAAACGGAGAACTATACTATTTGTATAATTCTCTGTTTTTTTAAGGCAATACCGCACAAAGATAGTGCCGCAGATGCGCCGCCAATTTTTTCGTCAGAATGTGCAAAACGAGTCAATAACCTGACGGTTATCAAGCAAGTTTTGTGCAGAATGACGTAAAAAGGGCAAGCAGATGTGGTGCTAAGCCGTAAGGCGTTCTTTGTGCGGTGTTGCCTTAATAGCTTGTTTTTTCAGCGGCATGATACTTTCTCGGTTGGACTGCCTGCGTGCCGCCGGTGCATGCCCGCACTGGGCAATTCGCGGGGTTCGCTGCGCTACGCTCCGCTCTGCACTCATACCGAACATTCACTACTCGCGGTCTTTACTTTATTGACAGGTGTTGCTTTGACAGTGATGTATTGTAAGTATATCCCATGCGTAACTATCATTTCAGGCACGCCGATCGCGGCTTATGAAGCTTCCTTGCGAGTGCAGAGTGAGCGGAGCGAACGATTACGCGAGCTGACACCGGCGGCACGCCGGCGCGAATAGCGCGTAAGCGCGTGGGTCCAGGGAGCTTGCTCCCTGGCGGGAGTCCGGGGCGAGCAGCCCCGGGCGGGTCTGGGCGGCAGCCCAGCAGGAAGTGTTGGGTTTATGGGGGTTGAAATTTTTTGGGGGATGTATTATTATGGATATATAAAATATCCGGGCAAGAGAATGTGTCAGGAGAATAAAAGGAGGAAACGATCATGGGTCTTTTCGACAGACTACAGCAGAACACAAACCAACAGGCAACCCCACAAAATGCAGGTCAGATAGCATCTGCCGAGGAAAAAAGGCAGACCTTCACTTTCGCGGAGCTTCCCGAAACTCTGCAGCAAATGCAGGCACTTCCGGAGATCTCACTGGATTCCCCCTACAAAACAGCGGCTCTCGCTGTGTGCGCTTTTTGCGTGTATGCGGTGGATAAGGAAAGCGGCGAACAAATGCTCAATTTCCTCAGAGGTCCTAAGGGTCCTCTCAGCCCCTATGACAAACAGTTTTTCAAAGACAGACTTATGGATCAGCAGTATGTTCCCTTCTCGTATTTCGAGGGGGCTAAGCCTGCAAATGATTACCGCCCCGATGAACCCTATAGGATAACCGTTTTCGCTGACTCCTATTCATTCCAGAATGAGGGCTATGCAAAGCTGAATGTTACCTCCGGCGGCGCCGACAGCCCCCGCCAGATCATGCTCAGAAGTAAGGGCAATCAGTGGTTCCTCTGGGAACAGTTTATCCTCGTCGGCATCAGAAAGCCTGCCTCCAAGGATCCCTGGGCGTGACCGGCTTCGCACGGATCCAGTTATTCGACTTACACTAATCTTACACTAATAATCTAAGGCAATGCCGCAGATGCGCCGCTAAGCCGTCAGGCGGTGCTGCCATGACTAAATGGGGTGAAAATATGGCATCAGATACTCGCAAGGATCTAAGAAATAAACTCATATATCAGGTGTTTGTCAGAAATTTCAGCAGGGAAGGAACCTTTTCCGCAGTAAAGGAACAGCTTGACTATATCAGGGCGCTCGGCACCGATATCATATGGCTTATGCCTATACACCCGATCGGTGCGCTGAAACGCAAGGGCAGCCTCGGCTCTCCCTATGCAATAAGCGATTACCGCAGTATTAATCCGGAATTCGGTACTATGGAGGATTTTAAGGAGCTTGTCGCGGCTATCCATGAAAAGGGTATGAAATGTATGATAGATGTCGTGTATAACCATACATCTCCCGATTCTGTCCTTTCAAGGGAGCATCCGGAATGGTTCTTCCATAAGCCTGACGGCTCCTTCGGAAACCGTGTGGGCGACTGGAGCGATATCATAGACCTTGATTATTCAAATAAGGAGCTGTGGGATTATCAGATAGAAACCCTGTGCTTCTGGGCAGGATATGTAGACGGCTTCCGGTGTGATGTCGCGCCGCTGATCCCGATAGACTTCTGGGAAAAAGCCAGAAAAGAGGTCGAAGCGGTAAGACCCGGCTGTATATGGCTTAGTGAATCAGTAGAACCGGAATTTATCTGCGGCCTTCGCTCGGAAGGGCTGAATGTACATTCGGACTGCGAAATGTACCGCGCCTTCGATATCTGCTATGATTATGACATCTATCAGGATTTCAGGGCTGTTTTTACCGGCTCAGGCAGTCTCGGGAAATATCTTGACGGCGTGAACCGCCAGGAATATATCTATCCGGATAATTACGTAAAGCTTACTTACCTTGAAAACCACGACCAGACAAGAGCAGCGTTTTTTATTCCTGATCCGCGCAGGCTTCGCAATTGGACGTCGTTCATGTTCTTCCGTAAGGGTACGGCGCTCGTTTATAACGGTCAGGAAAAGGGAACGGCTCATCTGCCCGGATTGTTCGATAAGGATACGGTCGATTTTGATGATGAAAACGGTACTGATCTTACCGGTCTGATACAGAAGCTTGCAGAAATAAAAAAAGACGCTTTGCTTGCGGACAGTTCATTCAGTGCAAGGGCTTACGGTGAATCGTTCATAGCAGCAGAGCATATACACGGCGGTGAAAAGGCAGTCGGTATCTTTTCTGTCAAAGGCGAGACGGCAAGCGTTCCGGTGGCGCTTGAGGACGGTGTGTATACAGACCGCATAAGCGGCAAAAAAGTCGAGGTGCTGCGCGAGATGATCCGCAGCTGCGGCGAACCTGTTATTATTTTCTCATCCGACAAAGAATAAATGAAATACCGCTCATTGGTAAATGAAAAACGGAGCTGTCGCATTTATTATGCGGCGGCTCCGTTGTGTGTATCAGGGATATAACGTGCTTACGGCGAGATGAAAATATATGTGTTGCTGTTTGCGCCAAGCCATTCGGTGATCTCCTTCATGACATTCTCCGGTACGGCTATACTGCCCTGTGTAGGCTCGATGCCGCAGCGGACGAATATTTCGCATGAAAGGTTCTTGTCAGCAGGGGGAGTGTTGAAATCTACCACAAGTCCGTACTTGTTGGCATTCTTTGCGGAGATCATATGATCCGCGCTTATCCAGTCCTTCTTTACGGAGCTGTCCACCTTCTGATTATAATACTCCGATTTCGGGTCGGTGATCCAGTAAATATCGTCGGTGATCTCGAACATCGAAAAACTTGTATGCGGCTTTTCACCGATATAGAAGCCCTCGCTGATGCTGTAAAAGCCCAGGGGTGTCTTTTTTGAGCCGGGCTTGATATCGAAATCCGCACCGCCCGAACCGATGAATGCCTTATCTGTAATAGGCTTGCCTTCTCCCGCTATATTCCACCAGATATCCTTTGAGGATTTTTGGTAGCAGTAGACCTTTGCGGTGCTTTTATCGCCGACGTCAACGAGAATGAGATTGTCAAAGCCGAGAAAATCCGCGCCGTAGCCGTATGCCTCCACCTTCTGGATAAGATCCTTCGGATTTTCCTTCAGATTTTTCGGCTCTTCAAGAATAAGCTTCATTCCCGTTGCTTCCGCTTTGCTTTCCTGAGCCGATTCCTGTTTCGATTCCTGTTTTGCTTCAGGCTTTGATTCCTGTTTTGATTCCTGCTTTGATTCCTCGGCGGGCTTGCTGCTTTCCTGGGTCTTTACTCCGACCTTCGGGGTGCTTGCCTCGTTTTTCGTGCCGGAGGTTTCCTTTGGTGCATTTTTTGTTTTCGTATTCGACTGGAACAGCTCCTGCGGAAGTATCTTCCCTCCGGAGCGTATATCCATAGTAAGCAGGACTGCCGAGCCGACGGATGCGGCAAGTATGAGAGAAAGTATGGTTTCGGTTATGATAAATCCGGGTTTTTTCATTTCAGTCTTTCCTCCTCGTTTTTTTATTCCGTAGTCTTTATAATATCAAATTATTATTCTTTGAATTGTTGTATTATATCCCCATATTATATTATACTTTTATTTTGGATTTTGTAAATAGTTATTCGTAAAATTTATTAATTTTACATTTGATGATTATTCTGTATAGCTTTTTTTTAAAAAAAATGGTATAGTATTAAACAAGGAGCAAAGCTCCAACAAGCTCGCTTGATTGGAGCGAGCGACGCCGTCAACAGACGTCGTGGAGCTTTAGCTCCTGCGGGCGTCGGTGGATAAGGAGTGAGAATACGGTGAGCGGAGCTTTGGAAATGCTGTCCTTCGGGATAAGACTGATAGAGCCGGTCGTTGCACTGGCGGTAGTGATAATGTGCTTCTGTTCTCTCAGGGGAGGACGAAGGCAGGAAAAGGCGCTTATCGTTCTGGAGGATACAGAGGATAACAGCACCTATCCTGTTCTGTACTGGGAAAATTCCATCGGCAGGAGCAAAAGCTCGGATATACGCATCGGCGACCCGACCGTATCCAGAGATCATGCGGTCCTGCTGCGAAGAAACGACGGCTGGTTCGTTACCGATACAGGATCGAAATCCGGAGTTTATGTGAACGGAGAAAAAACCGAAGGCAGATGTCCTGTCGGCGTAGGAGATATTATAACCTGCGGCTCGACCTCGCTTGCCCTGAGAAGGGCGGCTGACGTCGGCGCAAAGCAGCCGCAGAAGGAAAAAAAGACGCTGCCGCAGGGATTTATACTTACCTGCATCACCATGTATATGGCGCTGCTAACAATGCAGGGTGTAATAAATATGCGCAAGCTGGATATTATCATTCCCGCCGCAGCTTTTGTCGGTGTGATGTGGATATTCTATATAATATCGCGCTCGGTTTTCAGGCGCAGGAATTTCGAGCTTGAATCCCTCGCCCTGCTTTTGTCGGGTACGGGAATAATGCTTGCCGCTGCCCATGATATGCGCAACGGTCTGACCCAGACAGCGGCACTTGTTCTCGGGATCGGGATATATCTTTTCATGCTTTGGTTCGTCGAGATACCCGACAGGGTAATGAAATGGAATGTAGCAATATCCATACTGACACTGCTTTTGCTGGCATCGACGCTTGTTCTCGGTCGGTCGCTCCACGGTGCGAAAAACTGGATAATAATAGGGCCTGTTTCGGTGCAGCCCTCGGAATTTGCAAAGATAGCCTATATTTTCGTTGGCGCGTCCACCCTTGATGTGTTGCAGACAAAGAAAAGCCTTGCTTCATTCATCGTCGTATCAGGGATAAGCGTCGGACTGCTCGTGCTGATGAGTGATTTCGGAACGGGCGTTATATTCTTCGTAACCTTCCTTATGATAGCCTTCATGCGTTCGGGAGATATCAAGACGGTCATTCTTGCTGTGACCGCTGCGGTGCTTGGCGTATTGGTCATGCTTTCCGCTAAGCCCTATATTGCCGACCGTTTCTCCGTATGGGGTCACGTCTGGGAATATGCCGATGAAACGGGATACCAGCAGGTGCGCTCGCTTATCTATTCCGCAAGCGGCGGTCTGTTCGGAGTCGGTCTTTCGGACGGCTATCTGCAATATCTTTTCGCTTCGGAAAACGACCTTGTTTTCTGCCTGATGTGTGAGGAGCTGGGCTGCATTATTGCCCTGCTCAGCGCGGCAGTTATCGGCGGCATGATGATCTATTCAAGGGGAGTTACCACCCGCAGCCGTTCGACCTTCTATTCCATAGCTGCCTGTACCGCAGGAGGAATGCTGGTCTTTCAGTCGGCACTGAATATCTTCGGCGTTACGGATATACTTCCGCTGACGGGAGTTACACTGCCGTTTGTAAGCTACGGCGGAACGAGTATGGCGGCGTGCTGGGGGCTTATCTCGTTTATCAAGGCGGCAGACGAAAGAACCTATGCACGTCATATCCCCAAGCAGAAAAAGCCCCGCCAGGAAAAGGCGGAGCCGGATTATGTAGAAGTATGAGGAGGTGCGATGAATGAGAAACACAAGAAAGCGTTCTATTCCCGTACTTATGCTGACGCTGGCATTTTTTGCCGGACTTATATATTTTACATTGAATCTTGTGACCCATGCCTCAGAATGGGCTTCGATGCCATATAACGGGCACCTTTCCGACAGCAGCGGGCTTGAATATGCCGGCAAGATAAAGGACAGAAACGGTGTTGTCCTTGCATACAGCAAAAAAGGAAAGCGCTTGTATAATGAGGATGAAGAGCTTCGCCGCGCCTGCCTGCACGTTGTAGGCGATGACAGCGTGAATATCTCCACGGCAGTACAGACGATGTACCGTTCCAAGCTGTCGGGGTATGATTTTGTATTTGGTCTGGGAGTACCCGACCGGCTGAAAAAGGGAGGAGACATCACCCTGACGATAGACAGCGAGGTACAGCGTGCAGCGCTTCGTGCCCTCGGTGACTACCGCGGCGCAGTTGTAGTATATAATTACAAGACCAGAGAAATACTTTGTCTTGCAAGCACCCCGACCTACGATCCGATGAACAAGCCGGAGGATATTGAAACTAACGAAGCATATGAGGGAGCATATCTGAACCGTGCAATATCTGCCACCTATGCGCCCGGCTCCACATTCAAGCTGATAACAGCCGAGGCAGCCCTCGAAAAGGACAGCGAGGCATACAAGCGTGAATACGACTGTTCCGGCAGCACGGAAATAGGCGGAAAGGCAATAAACTGCTATGAAGTCAGCGGACACATAGATATGTTTGGAGCCTTGCGCGAATCATGCAATGCATATTTTGCCGAGCTTACGGTTGATCTTGGCAAAGACAGAATGACCGATCAGGCACAAAAATGCGGTTTTGGAAAAAGATGGAAATTTGATGGTATAGAGACGGCAAGAAGTGTATATGATGTATCTCAGGCGAACGACAACGAATTTGCGTGGTCAGGTGTCGGGCAGTACACGGTGCTTGAATGTCCGATGAACATGGCTATCCGCACCTCAGCAATAGCGAACGGAGGGGTATCGGTCACCCCGAAGCTTATCTCAAAGATGGACAGTTCGCTTGCGGACGGCATGACCCCGGACGACAATTCCTCGCCCGAGCGCATGATGTCCTCCCAGACCGCCGAAAAAATGAAAGAGATGATGGACGACACCGTTGCCAATTACTATGGCAAATCATATTTAAGCGACGAGCTTGACGTTTGTGCAAAGACAGGCACTGCGGAGATATCCGACGACGGCACAGCCCATGCATGGGTAACAGGCTTCACCACAGACGAAGACTGTCCCCTTGTCTTTGCAGTACTGGTCGAGCGCGGAAACTCCGGCTACAAGGTAGCCATCCCCGTAGCATCTGCCGTACTTTCGGCAGCCGCCCGTTCCTACCGATCGTAGCCATGACTCCTCTTTCCTGGGCTGCCGGGTCTCGCCTGCCGGCTCGGTCGGCGCTTCTCAGCCTGCGGCTGAGAGGTGTCCACTGGACACCCGCGCCCCCCGCCAGGGAGCAAGC
>CADCGS010000093.1 GCA_902801055.1 uncultured Ruminococcus sp.
GAGTCCGTTTACCAAAAAGGATTTTGATGAATTTCAGGATACAGAAAGCCGCTGGTTCTGGCAGATCGGTATGCGTCCGAATGACAGATATGTTCATGCATTGAATTTCTCACTGTATGTCGGCGGCCCTGATGTGATCGGCGCTCAGAACCTCGGCGCACTGTGCATATGGGGAGGTACTCTCCCGAGTGAAAGACTGCTGTTCGTTCTGAAAACTTATCAGCCGACCGTTATCTGGACATCTCCGTCATATGCATGGCAGCTCGGAGAAAAGGCTCTGAAAAGCGGTATCGACCCCAAAAAAGACCTTAATATCAAGAAGATCATTGTAGCCGGAGAGCTGGGCGGTTCTATCGAAGCCACAAGAAAGGCTATCGAGGATATCTGGGGCGCGGAGGTTTACGACTTCTACGGACTGTCCGATATATTCGGAGCCTGCGCCGCAATGTGTGAAGCCAAGGACGGACTTCATATCGCAGAAAATCATATTCTCGTTGAAACGGTCGATATCCACACCGGAGAGGTGCTCGAACCCGGTCAGGTAGGCGAGCTTGTATTTACTACTCTGAGAAAACACGCACGTCCGCTTATCCGTTTCCGCACAGGCGATATCGGACGCATTGATACAACAAAATGCTCATGCGGAAGAACTCACGGAAGAATACACATTCTCGGCAGAAAGGACGATATGTTCATTGTTTCCGCTGTCAATGTTTTCCCCAGCGATATCGAAGCAGTTGTCCGCGAGCATAAGGGCATTACCGGAGAATATCTTATCCGCATTTTTGAAAAGGATTTTACAAACAAGTATGCAGTTGAGATAGAAAAGTCTGCCGATAATACGAAATCTGATGATGAGGTAGCAGCTGAGGTCACGGCAGCGCTCAAGGCTCGTATCGGCGTCAAGCCTGCAAGGGTCATTGTCCATCCGGACGGAGGACTGGATACACGCTCAGAGCATAAGTCAAAAAGAGTTATTGACGAAAGAAAGCTTGACTATAATATCTGATTAATGTACAATTATCATGTGCAGCAAAAAGCGGTGCAAAAAAACCGATGCACCGCTTATTGCTATGTTAAGGAGGTTCATTATGCCGACACTTTCTAAAAGAACAGAAGGCTTTACAGATTCAGTTATAAGAAGAATGACGCGCATTTCCAATCAATACGGCGCAGTCAATCTTTCTCAGGGTTTCCCTGATTTTGAACCGCCCCGCGAGCTGCTTGACAGACTTGCGGAGGTGACAAAGGAGGATTTTCACCAGTATTCCATCACCTGGGGAGCGCAGAATTTCCGTGAGGCTCTTGCCCAAAAGCAGTCAAAGCTTATGGGCAGGACAATAGACCCGAACGGGGAGATAGTCGTCACCTGCGGCAGTACCGAAGCTATGATGGCTGCGATGATGACAGTGACAAATCCCGGCGACAAGGTAATAGTATTTTCGCCATTCTATGAGAATTATGGCGCGGATACCATTCTTTCCGGAGCAGAACCTATCTATGTACCGCTTTATCCGCCGGAGTTCAATTTCAGCATTGATGAGCTGGAGGCGGCTTTTAAGCAGAAGCCGAAGGCTCTGATACTTTGCAACCCGTCAAATCCATGCGGAAAGGTATTTACCTATGATGAGCTGAAAGCAATAGCTGATCTTGCGGAGAAATATGATACCTTCGTTATTACGGACGAGGTATATGAGCATATAGTCTATGAGCCGTATAAGCACACATATTTTGCATCGCTTCCGGGTATGTGGGAAAGGACTATTTCATGCTCCTCTCTTTCAAAGACTTATTCCATCACCGGCTGGAGATTAGGATATATTATTGCTCCGCCGGAAATCATTGATACTGCAAAAAAGGTGCATGATTTTCTTACAGTCGGAGCAGCCGCGCCATTGCAGGAGGCAGCGGTAACAGGACTTCTTTTCGGTGAGGATTATTATAAGGATCTGCAAAAGAAATACACCGAAAAGCGCGATCTGTTCCTGAAAGGTCTTGACGATATCGGTATCGTTCATACCGTACCGCAGGGAGCTTATTATATTCTTCTTGATATATCAGAATTCGGATATGAAAGCGATCTGGAATTCTGTGAAGCACTTGCAAGGGATGTCGGCGTTGGTGCAGTGCCGGGTTCAAGCTTTTTCCGGGAGGATGTCAACCATCTTATCAGACTGCATTTTGCAAAGAAAAATGAAACACTGTATGAGGCTCTGAACAGACTGAAAGATATCAGGAAAAAAATATCATACAGAAAACCTTGAATTCAGCGAATATATTATTATATCTCAGGAGGCAATACAGATCTATGCTTACACTTGAAAGGGCAAAGGAACTCAATGATTCAATGGTAACGGAAGAGAATCTTCGCCTTCATGCCAAAAATGTTATGTATGCCATGGGAGCGATGGCGGATCAGTTCGGAGAAGACCGTGAGTACTGGATGGCTGTCGGGTACCTGCACGATTATGACTATGAAAAGTATCCTGACGAGCATCTCAGACACACCGAGCAGCCCCTGCTTGATGCCGGTGTCGATCCGGAGGCTGTGAGAGCGATACTCAGCCACGGTTACGGCATCTGTACCGGAATAAAGCCGGAAACAAATATGGAAAAGAGTCTGTATACTGTTGATGAACTGACAGGCATCATTCAGGCGTGTGCCCGGATGAGACCTTATGGTATTACTGATCTTGAACTGAAAAGCTTTATGAAAAAATTCAAGGATAAGAAGTTTGCCGCCAAATGTGACAGAGAGCTTATCAAAAAGGGCTGTGAAATGCTGAATATGACAGTAAACGAGGTTGCCGATATATGCATTAACGGGATGAAGCCTTATGCTGATGATATCGGATTACTCGGAACAGATTCATAAAACCGATCAAAATTAAAGCCGTGTTTTCCGTTCTGTTTTCGCTAAACACGGCTTTTTTATATCTGTGTTTAATGTTCTTTTATAGAAAATTGATCGCTGTTCACCTCACTGAAGTTAGTGTAAAATAATTCTGGGAGTTATTAAAACTGTCAATAGAGTAAAGACCGCGAGTAATAAATGTTCGGTTCGAGTGCAGAGCGGAACGAAGTGGAGCGACCGCCGCGAATTGCCCAGTGCGGGCACGCACCGGGAATTGACAGCGCAGGCACTGCGCCTCACTGAATAAAGTGTTGAAAAATTCGATATTTGTATTATACTTGAAATATAGCAGGACTGCCGGCGCCTGTATTATCTGCTCGCTCAAAAATAAGCGTGACAGGACAATAAAGCCGTACTTGCTATATGAGATTAGCTGTGAGTTACGAATGTTTAAAAGTTTAGTCACTCCACTAATAAAGAAAGAAAAATAATAATAAGCCCATGCGTTTTCTGCTTTCGATAGGAGGAGCAGGCGCACAGCGCAAGCTTTTTGCCTCGGTAATACGCCGGCTTATCCCTGCCATAAGCAGAAAAAAAGCCGCCCTGTATATAAATGTCGGGGATTATATGCAGGTATGGGAGGAGCTTTGCTCGCAGTTCAGGGTACTGCACGAATCTGCTTATGCGGTCGTGTGACGTTCTGCTGACATAGCCGAGTGAGCTTGCGTTCTATCCCGTACCGAAGCTGTTCCTGAAAAGGATAGGCGGTCATGAAAAATGGGGAGCTATCCATTCCGCAGAAATGGGTGACGGCACACTTAAATGTACAGATGTTCCGCATACTCTTCAGATGGTCGATATGTTTATGAATGAAAAGGAAATGTTCATTGATATGTGCGGGCAGATAAAGATCAATAAAAAGGCAGGATTGTATGACGGTGCATATAAGGCTGTTGAGCTGGCGATGAAAAACAAAAAGGGGTGAATACTATGACAGAAAAAACCAGGCTTTCCGGTATTGCAAAACTGAATTATGCTCTGGCTGCGGTAGGCAAGAATATGGTCTATATGCTTTCCGCGACCTATATTCTGTATTACTTTCAGGATATTTTAGGTGTCAGTGCGATCGCAATGGGTACGATATTATTGGTAGCAAGATTTTTTGATGCATTCAATGATCCTGTAATGGGCATAATCGTAGCAAAAACGAAAACGAGATGGGGAAAGTTCCGTCCCTGGCTGCTCATAGGCGCTCTTACGAATGCAGTTATATTATTCCTGATGTTTTCCGCACCCCCTGCACTTGATGCAGCAGGGCTTACTGCATATGCCGCAGTTACCTATATACTCTGGGGCATAACATATACGATGCTTGATATCCCTTACTGGTCAATGATCCCTGCCTTTACGGAAAGCGGAAAGGAACGCGAGAACCTGACGACCCTTGCACGTTCCGCGGCAGGAGTAGGCTCAGCAGTCATTCTGATATGTACGATGATGGCAGTTCATGCTCTTGGAGAGATGTTCGGCGGAGGAACCACAAGGGAAACAGAGATCATTGGCTTCCGCTTCTTTGCATTAGCCGTCGGAATTCTGTTCGTGATATTTACAATATTGGCATGCGTAAGCATAAAGGAAAAATCTACAGTTGAAATGGAAACAGTATCGCTCGGCAGAATGTTCAAGGCACTGATGCAGAACGATCAGGCTCTCACAATAGTTATTGTTATCGTGCTTATAAATGCAGCAGTATATATAACCTCCAATCTTGTTATCTATTTCTTTAAATATGATTTCGGCGGCACAGGCTGGTACGGCGATTATTCCCTGTTCAATGCCTTCGGAGGCGGTATACAGATCATTTTAATGATGGCATTCTATCCGTTTATGAGAAAGGTACTGAAGCTTTCCAATACCAGAATATTCTATGTCGGTCTTTCGGCTGCAATGGCAGGCTATGCTGTGCTGCTTGGTCTGACCTTTACAGAAATGGGAAATGTGTTTGTTCTGTTTATCCCTGCATTTTTCATTTTCTCATCGGTAGGAATAATAAATGTCCTTACGACCATATTCCTTGCCAATACGGTCGATTACGGTTATATGAAGCTCAGACGCAGTGATGAAAGCGTTATTTTCTCCATGCAGACATTTGTTGTAAAGCTTTCATCGGGACTGCCCGCATTTGCAGCTTCGATCTGCCTTCAGATCAATAATCTCAGTGACGCTGCCTCTACCGAAGCAGAGCGGACGGTGGATCTTTCACAGTCCGTTGCACAGAATTCAAAGATAGGTCTGAGGATGACAATGACTGTTATCCCTGTGATAGGGCTGCTGATCGCATTTTTCTGGTTCAGAAAGAAATTCATTCTGACCGATGAAAAGGTTGAGGAAATATCAGAGCAGGTCAGACAGATCAAGGAAAATACCGGGGTGAAAAACAATGATCCGCAGACTTGATGGTGAAAGACCGGCTTTCGTGCTTGATACAGAAAATGCAACATATGCTTTTTCTGTTTCGCCGTCGGGTCATCCGGAGCATCTTTACTACGGGAAAAGGATCAGTCTTTCCGATTGGAGGGAATGTGACTCACTCAGAGAAAAACCTGAATTTGAGCTTGGGAATACGATCGTATATTCCGCAGAATACCCGACGGAAATGCAGGAAAATATGTGTCTTGAAATATCATCAGCCGGACATGGCGATGTAAGGGAGCCTTTTATTGAGCTTGTTTATCCTGATGGCAGCAGAAGTACGGATCTCCGCTTCTGTGAAGGCACTATAGATGATTCAGGATCGGATCTTACCGTATTGCCCTGCTCATATGCAGAAAAGGGCAGTGCTGAACATCTGTGTATCGTACTCAGGGATAATGATACAGAGCTGGAGCTTCATTACAGGGTCTACCCGAAATGTGATGTAATAACCAGAAGTGCGAGGCTTATCAACAAAGGAAAAGAACCCGTTATTGTGGAGCGGCTGATGAGCGCACAGCTTGATCTGCCCTTTGGCGGATTGAGCGTGACCTCATTTCATGGCGCATGGGCAAGGGAAATGAATAAAAGCACGATCCCGATAAATGCAGGAAAATATGTAATTGAAAGCCGTACCGGCTGCTCCTCAAACAGGACAAATCCGTTTTTTATGGTACATGACGTCTGTGCATCAGAAAACAGCGGCAGCGTCTATGGGTTCAATCTCGTATACAGCGGAAACCATTATTCCGCCGTGGAGGTCAATTCATTCGGCAAGACCCGTATAGTAACAGGCATCCAGCCGCAGGGGTCAAGCTTTGTCCTGGAAGAGGGGGAAAAGCTCGAAGTGCCCGAGGCGGTCATGACATATTCCTCTGCCGGCTTTACGGGGCAGAGTATAAATATGCATAATTTTGTCAGGAACCATATTATCAGGGGCAAATGGAAGGGACGCGAAAGGCCGGTTCTCCTCAACAGCTGGGAGGCATGCTATTTCAAGGTGAACAAGCATAAAATGATCACTCTTGCCCGCATAGCGAAAAAGCTCGGAGCGGAATTATTTGTAATGGATGACGGCTGGTTCGGTAAAAGAAACAATGATACCTGCTCTCTCGGAGACTGGGATGCAGATACCGGAAAGCTGCCCGGTGGTCTGAAAGCCCTTGGAGATAAGATAAAGTCGATCGGGATGGATTTTGGTATCTGGGATCTCATAGAGAAGATGACAGAGGTATTTTCCTCCGCCTGCATAAGCTATGTCAAATGGGACATGAACAGGATATTTTCGGATGTTTTTTCTGCCTCGCTCCCGGCTGTGAGACAGGGGGAAACAGCCTACAGGTATATTTGCGGTCTTTACCGGATAATCAAAGAACTGACAGAGCGATTTCCTGATATCCTGTTTGAAGGCTGCGCCTCCGGCGGGAACAGGTTCGATCTCGGTATGCTCTGTTATTTTCCGCAGATATGGGCAAGCGATAATACGGACGCCGTATGCAGGGCTTCGATACAGGAGGGCTACAGCTATGCCTATCCCCAGTGCTGCATAGGCGCCCATGTAAGCGCTGTCCCGAATCATCAGACGCTCAGGATAACTCCGCCGGAGACACGCTTCGGCGCAGCGTCCTTTGGCATACTCGGCTATGAGCTTGATGTGAGGGATCTCAGCTCCAGGATGAGAAAGAAAATAAGAAAGGAGATCGGGCTTTATAAAAAATGGCGCGGGGTATTCCAGTTTGGTCAGTTTTACCGTATAAGTACATCCGGTATTCATATCTGGATAAGCGTTTCAGAGGATAGATCAAAGGCTGCTGCATTTTTTATGCAGGAACTGGCTGCTCCGAATTTTCAGCTTCAGAATTTTACCGCAGAAGGACTTGATCCCGACAGATCGTATCATATGTACAGTATTCCCCGGGATATAGATATAAAGCTCTTCGGAAATCTTATAAATACGGTTTCTCCGGTGCATATCAGACAGGATTCCCTTATCCATAATATGATCTCCGGGATAGTAAAAATGAATGGTGAATCCGAGGATATCACCGTACCCGGTTCAGTTCTGATGAGCGGCGGTGTTACGCTCAAGCCGGCTTTTTCAGGTACGGGCTTTAATGAAAATGTGAGGATATTCCCTGATTTTGATTCAAGAATGTATTTTATTGAGGCTGTAGAATAATGGCAACGCCGCAGACAGGAGGTCAATTAATGGAGGGTGCAGCTTTATTATTTGAAAGAATATTTGATAAGCCGCCTGAGATATGCTGCTTTGCACCGGGCAGGGTGAATCTCATAGGCGAGCATACAGACTATAACGGAGGTCATGTTTTTCCGTGTGCGATAGATAAGGGCATTTACTGCGCTGCAAGGAAAAGAAGCGACAGGAAATTTCTGTTTTATTCCGTAAACCTTCCGGACGAGGGAATAATTGAATATGCTGCGGATAATATTCCCCTCAAAGGCTGCTGGGCGGATTACCCGGTTAGCGTTATCAAGGCTTTGTCAGCCTTCGGTCATGATATCCGGGGCGGAGCGGAAATGCTTTTTTGCGGCGATCTTCCGGAGGGGGCGGGACTTTCCTCTTCTGCTGCGCTTGAGGTAGTAACCGCCGTGGCGTTAAGGGAAATGTTTTCGCTGCCGCTGACAGGTCAGGAGACGGCTGTTATCGGGCAATTTGCAGAAAACCGGTTTATTGGCGTCAGCTGCGGGATAATGGATCAGTTCGCCAGTGCAATGGGCAGGGAGAACAATGCGATCCTGCTTGATTCCAATACCCTGGAATACGAATATGCGCCGGTCGGCAAAGCCGGAATAGTAATAATAAACGGCGGAGTAAAACATTCTCTTGCCGGCTCGGAATACAATCAGCGCCGCCGGGAATGTGAGCACGCAGCCGGAATGCTTGGGGTGACCTCTCTGTGTTCACTTACTCCGGATGAATTTGAAAAAAGCAAACATCTTATCAATGATGATATCTGCCTTCGCAGGGCGCATCATGCTGTATACGAAAATCAAAGGGCAATTGACGCCGTTTCCGCATTGAACAGGAATGACCTTGCCGAATTTGGCAGACTGATGAACCTTTCTCACATTTCGCTCAGAGATCATTATGAAGTATCGTGTGAGCAGCTGGATCATCTTGCACAGGCGGCTCAGAATTATCCGGGCGTCTACGGAGCAAGGATGACAGGCGGAGGCTTCGGGGGCTGTACGGTCAATCTTGTCAGCCCGGAGGCAGTAAATGATTTCATTGATTTCATTCAGTCGGATTATGAAAACAGCTTCGGGATAAAGCCTGAAATATACAGGGTAAAGGCAGTAAGCGGCGCCCGCAGGCTCCTTCCCTGAAAATAACATTCAAAAACGCTCCGTCAAAAATAACATTGACCAAGGGAATACTTACTATCGGCGTAGGAGAAAAGTATTCTGTAAACTCAGGTGTAAATGAAGGCGCAGCTGCTGCAAAGAGGACATACCGCACAAGCAACAGTTCTATCGTAAAACCGACTGGCAAGGGGATTTCTACGGTGTAAAGCCCGGAACTTCATATGTAACTGTCCGTACATATAACGGCAAGGAATCTACTTGCAAAGTCACAGTAAAGGCTGCTCCCACAAGTGTTGCAATAAGCAGGAAAACACTTACAATGAAGGTCGGTCAGACAGCCTCGCTAAGCTGCACTATTCCTACAAATGCAGGCTGCGCAACACGAACCTTCCGCACAAGTAATAGTTCAGTCGTAAAAATGACAAAGACAAACTGGACAGGCTCCTTCACGGCTGTAAAGCCGGGAACTTCATACATTACAGTCCGCACCTATAACGGCAAGGAATCAAGCTGCAAGGTTACTGTAACTGAAAACTAATGCCGGAAAACAATTTATAAGCAAATACCGCTTGTTGCTCCTTCGGGAACAGCAGGCGGTTTTTTTATCAATAAAAAATCATACAGATGAAGTGATGGTTTTGCAAGAGCGGTAATGCTCGTACAATCATTGAATCAAGCCAGGGCTCAAACTTCCATTTCGATGAAAGTAAGCTGAAGTATCTGGTCAATATCAGCGGTTATGATATCGTTGCTACTGATGCAATGGCAAGTGTCGGTGATAATAAAAACAATTTTGCCGTAATGAGACTTGCTTCCGTAATTCAATTTGAAGGTACAAAATATAGTTCTGTCAAGCTCGGTGACAGCAGCACAATTGATAAGACGGACGATGTTTATACTATCGGTTATTCGACCATAGGTGATAATACAACTGTTATCAGCCGAGGAGAGGTTTCCAAGGTCGGTAACAATGTGATGGAATATACAATACAGAATCAGACAACAGGCTTTTTCGGTGCTCCTGTATTAGATTCAAACGGTGCAGTCGTTGCTCTTACAGTTGATATAACCAACGATGGCTACAGAGCTGTTCCGATCAATCAGATCAAGCCGGCTCTTGATACATTTAGTATTACATATACTTCCGCTTCAGAAACTACTCCGATCACTATTTCTTCTAATCCGGTTTCCGAGGATTCAGTCAAAACCTCACCTGATGGTGAGCAGAATGATACGCAGCCGGATAAAGTGTCTCAGCCGGATAAAGTATCGCAGCCGGTAGATTCAGTTAGTAATGCAGAGTCTTCTTCTCAAGCAGAAAACAGCGTTGATCTTCCTGATGAAGAGGAAGGAAACAATACTGTAATGATCATAATTATTGCTTCTATCGCTGTTGCAGTTGTAATCGTTATTGCAATTATCATCGTTCTTGCTTCCAAGAGCAAGCCGAAGGTCAGTCCTTCTCCGTATCCTGTTCCTTATACACAGGGCGGCAATCCTCCTGCAAACGGCGGCGGTATGCCTTCAGGTTCCGGCCAGTTCCAGCCCCCGATGCCTCCTTCACCGATGCCCTCACAGCAGTATGGCGCACAGAGTGGTGCAGGCGAAACTACACTTCTCAATGATGATGGTGCAGGTGAGACAACTATTCTCGGCGGTTCAAGTGCAGGCGTTCCTTCAGGTATTCTTATGAACCTTAAGACAGGTGACAGGATCGTTATCAACAAGCCTGAGTTTTCTATCGGTAAGGAAAGAAGCAGAGTTGACTTCTGCATTTCTGATGACAGCTCCGTAAGCCGTCTCCACCTCAAGATCAAAGTTCGTGCAGGCGTTTGCTATGTTGTAGATATGGGCTCCAAGAACGGTACATACCTCAACGGATCCAGACTTACTCCGAATCAGGAAAGCGTTATCCGTAACGGCGACAGACTGAAGATATCTCAGCTTGAATTTGAATTCAGAAACTGATCGGCTCAGCGAGGTGAAAATACTTGAGGTTTTTTATTACAGCACATACCGATATAGGTATCAGAAAAAAAACGAATCATCTTTGTGATGGTATGGGTGGCCTTGCGAAAGGTGAGGTCGCAAGTGCTTCCGTAATAGAAGCGTATGTCAAATGGTTTGAAAATGATTTTCCGCATTATGTATCCGATGGTTTTGAAAAGGAAGCGCTTTTCAAGGATTGGGACAATATTGCATCCCAGATGAATACCAAGATAGGTGCTTATGGTGCGGAAAACTCTATCAGCCTCGGCACAACGCTCGTAACACTTCTTATATATCAGGAAAAATATTATATCATTAATATCGGCGATTCCAGAGTATATAAATTTGATCAGCGTACAAATGTAATTACAAAGGATCATACCTTTGTGCAGAGAGAGCTTGATCTCGGAAGGCTTACGCCCGAGGAGGCAAAAAACCATACCAAAAGAAATGTACTTCTGCAGTGTATCGGTGCAAGCAGCGTGATACAGTCGGATTTCTATGACGGGAAAGTGTCTTCGGGTGAGGTCTACCTATTATGCTCTGATGGTTTTCGCCATATTATTACTGAGGATGAAATGTTTGCTCAGCTAAATCCTGGATTTCACCACAGTCCGGAAAGTCTTAATAAGGCTGCTGTGTACCTGACAGACCTTAACAAATACAGACGTGAAAATGATAATATTTCCGTGGTGCTCATTAAGTCAGAATAGAGTGTGATTGAAAATGTTGGATATCGGTTCGGTTATAGATGGAAAATATAAAATATTGAGTGTGATCGGCAAGGGCGGCATGAGTGTCGTTTACTTGGCGTTGAACGAAAGAGCTAATAAATCATGGGCGATAAAAGAAGTTCGTAAGGACGGTGTTCAGAATTACGAAGTTGTTCGTCAGAACCTTATCGCCGAAACGGATATGCTTAAAAAACTTAATCATCCAAATCTTCCGAGTATTATTGACGTCATCGACAGAGAGGGCTCTTTCCTTATCGTTATGGATTATATCGAAGGAAAGCCTCTCAGCGATATCCTTAAAGAAAGTGGTGCTCAGCCACAGGAAAATGTAATTGAATGGTCAAAGCAGTTATGTGACGTGCTTGGTTATCTCCATTCGAGAAGACCTTCTATCATATATCGTGATATGAAACCTTCTAATGTAATGCTGAAACCTGACGGCAATATTGCTCTTATTGACTTCGGTACAGCAAGAGAATTCAAATCCGCTGCTGTGGCGGATACGACCTGCCTGGGTACAAGAGGCTATGCGGCTCCCGAACAGTTCGGAGGTCAGGGTCAGACTGACGCCAGGACAGATATTTATTGTCTTGGTGCGACAATGTACCATCTTGTTACCGGCCATAATCCGGCAACTCCGCCTTATGAAATGTATCCTATCCGTCAGTGGAACCCTATGCTTTCTTCAGGACTTGAAGAGATCATCTTGCGCTGTACTCAGTTGAACCCGAACGACAGATACCAAAGCTGCGCCGAGCTTCTTTATGCGCTTGATAATGTGAAATATCTTGAAGTAGAAAATAAAAAAGTTCAGAATGTCAGATGGAGACTGTTCCTGGTTATGATCGCTCTGACTTTAGTAATGGCTATAGCGTCCGTTGGATTCAAGATCTCTGCAGAAACAATGATATCCGAAACATATCAGTCCTATATAGATAAAGCTCAGGATTATAAAAATCTGAGTCGCGATGAAGAAAAAAATGAACGAATAAAGAATTGTAAAGAAGCAATTAATGTCAATCCTAATCGAGTTGATGCTTATTGCTTATTGTTTGAAACATATTTTAACGATCAGGACCTGGTATTCACATATGATGAGTACAAGAGGTTTTTGACAGATACTTCGGAATACTTAACTGGTGATTCTGCGCCTCTTAATGAGGAATTTGCTGATAAATTATATTATAATCTGGGACTTGCGCTTTATTTTGGCTGTGATAATCAGATCGAAGGTCAGAATGCATCTTTAAGATGGCTTGACAAAGCAAAAGAATATTGCAGCGACGAAAAAAAGAAAAAAGCAAAAGTTCTTTCGCTTATCCAGGATTATATCAAATATAGTCAAAATCAGGATAGTAATTCGATCAGCGGCATAAATTCTGTTACGGGCGAAAAAAATGATTCTGACGAGAAGGATTACAGCGATTTCTGGAATAATCTTTTAGAAATGCATAATATTGCTTTTGAAGAATTTAATGAAAAAAAAGCGCGCGTTGTAAAATGAAGTTGAAACAATAAAAAAGTATCCACAGCGATGATTCTGTAGTAGAATTGAGTTACCACACACCAATTCGAAAGGATCATCA
>CADCGS010000094.1:0-6499 GCA_902801055.1 uncultured Ruminococcus sp.
ACCTCGTTGTATCGCCCTTGGAGGTCGAGTCTCCCGAAGAGGAAGTGGGGGTTCTCGGAGATGTGGTCGGTGTTCTCGGGGTCGTAGTCGGCCTCTTTGTAATCGTAGGCTTCTTTGTAACCGTAGGCGTCTTTGAAACCAAAGGTGTGCCTGTCGTTGGCGGCGTCCCTGTGGTAAAGTCATAAAGCTTCGCGTCAGAATAAAAGCTGCCGCATCAGTACGCCTCTGATGCAGCAGCTTGATTTTTTAACCCATTTCTATACTGCGCGTGGCAGCAGCATTAAGACGGGCGTCGGCTGTGTGGCCGGCAAGATATTCGTAATAAGCCTGGGCGCCTATCATCGCGCCGTTGTCGCCGCAAAGCTCCTTTGCCGGGAAATAGCATTTCTTTCCCTTTGCCTTGCTCAGCTCCAGTGTGCGCCTGCGGAGAAGGGAATTGGCGGAAACTCCTCCTGCGAGGACGAGGGTGTCATAGCCGAGATCGTCCGCGGCAAGAAAGAAATTCCTCGTCAGACTATCGACTACCGCCTTGCGGAATGATGCGGCAAGATCATTCACGGGCAGCTCGCCGCCCTTTTGCCTGGTATTGTGTATCAGATTTATCACAGCCGTTTTCAGCCCCGAAAAGCTGAAATCATACGGCGATGTGCTGACCTTCGGTATCGGAAAGCGAAAGGCGTTTTCGTCTCCGCTTTCAGCCGCAATATCAAGATGTATCCCGCCGGGATAGGGCATACCCATCGTGCGGGCAGCCTTGTCGAATGCCTCGCCGGCAGCGTCGTCTCTTGTCCTGCCGATGATCCGCATATCGGTGTAATCCTTTACCTCTACTATATGGCTGTGTCCGCCGGATACGACAAGGCACAAAAACGGCGGCTCCAGCTCCGGAAAGCATAGATAATTCGACGCTATATGTCCCCTGAGATGGTGCACCGGGACAAGCGGCAGCCCCGTCGAAAGGGACAGCCCCTTCGCAAAATTGACCCCCACAAGCAGCGCCCCGATAAGTCCCGGAGCATATGTCACCGCAAGTGCGTCTATCCCGTCAAGCTCCGTCTGAGCCTGCGCGAGAGTTTCCCGCACGACCCCGCAGATAGATTCACAATGCCTGCGCGAGGCGATCTCCGGCACAACTCCGCCGTAAAGCTTATGCTCCTCGACCTGAGTTGCAACGACCGAGGATATTATCCTCCTGCCGTCCTCTATGACTGCTGCTGCTGTTTCGTCGCAGGAGCTTTCTATTGACAATATTTTCATATGATACTTCCTTTATATGCAGGCTGATACCTTTGTACCAGCCCTTTCTTTTTCCTCAGACCCATCCTAAAACCGGCGGCTGACAGCGCTCAGATCCCCATAGTAAGGATAAGAGCATCCTCCGCGGGCTTACGGTAGAAATTCTTCCTCAGCCCGACCTCTTCAAATCCCTTTTTCATATATAGCCTGACAGCCGCTTCGTTTGAGGGACGAACCTCCAGCGACAATGACTGCGCTCCGTTTTTTGCGGCTGTCTCACGGGCTGAATCTATCAGCAGCCCCCCAAGCCCCATGCGTCTGTATTCCGGGAAAACGGCGATATTTGAGATATAGCAGCTTTCGCATACTACAAATACACCGATATATCCCGCAATTTTCCTATTGCAGACTGCAACGAGAAAATGAGCCGTGTGGTTGTCAAGCTCCTCGCTGAGCATCTGCTCGTTCCACGGCGTGGAAAAGCACAGCGCCTCCAGTTCTGCAAGCGCCGGTATATGCTCCTGCGTCATGGGTACGATATCGAAATCATTCATCCTCTTTACTCTCCGAACGTTTTTTCTCGTCCAGCCTTTTCAGCAGCAGCCGGCAGAAATCATCGACCGCAGCTTCTATGGAATTGCGGCATCGCCGGTATGTCACAAGGTCGGAACCGTATGGATCTGGTATCCCTCCGCCGAGAATATATATTTTCTCCTGCGGTACGCCCCCCGTCATGAGCGTCTGAGCGTGCTCCATCGTCATTACAACAAAAATATCGGTCACGTCGATATCATGCTCCCGTATATTCCTCGGGATATGCCTGCTTATGTCGATATTTATTTCATTGCATACCTTCACCGCATTAGGAGATACACCGCTGCTGCAAAATCCCAGTGCTGCACTGCTGAATACGCAATTGATACCGTATTCGTCTGATTTTTTCGCAAATATAGCCTTAGCCATAGGGCTGCGGCAGGTGTTTCCCGTACATACGAATAATATATGCATCATCTTGTTCAACCCCCGAAAAAGCCGTCCTGTGCGGCTGTATAATAGTGGATCAAGGTGCGGCGGCGGAGTGCCTCCGGTGCGTGCCCGCACTGGGCAATTCGCGCCGGTCGCTCCACTCCGCTCCGCTCTGCACTCATACCGAACATTCGTAACTCGCGGTTGTTACTTTGTTGACAGGTGCAGCTTTGACAGTGATGTACTGTAAATATATCCCATGCGTAACTATCATTTCAGGCACGCCGGCGCGGTCTTTACTTTATTGACAGGTGCCTCCGGCGTGGGCAGACGGAAAGATCGTATACAATAAATAACGATCGCGGGTAATAAAGTTTTCTTACGAGTGCAGAGTGAGCGGAGCGAACGATTACGTGAATTGACACCGGCGGCACGCCGGCGGTGCTGCCTCAATCCTTTGCATCATACCATGTTTTTCCTGTCCCCGCGTCAGCTATGAGAGGTACGGAAAGACTGACGGCATTCTGCATTTCCTCGCTCAGAAGAGCCGCGGCATATTCAGCCTCGTCCTGCGGCGCTTCGACAATAAGCTCGTCGTGTACCTGCAATATCAGCCGTGAGCGCATATTCTCTTTCCGGAGCCGTTCATGAACCTTTATCATTGCTATTTTGATGATATCTGCTGCTGTGCCCTGAATGGGCATATTCCTTGCAACGCGCTCACCAAAGGCGCGAAGATTATGGTTTGATGATGCAAGCTCCGGCAGATAGCGCCGTCTGCCGAACATGGTAGTGACATATCCGTCAGATTTAGCCTGCTCGACCACATTTTTCAT
Source organism: uncultured Ruminococcus sp. (assembly GCA_902801055.1). GTDB lineage: Bacteria > Bacillota > Clostridia > Oscillospirales > Acutalibacteraceae > UBA1213. The sequence continues at coordinate 3,039 of CADCGS010000094.1, forward strand.
ATAATCATCTATACCGCTGTAAAGGCGGAGATATTCTTTGATATAGCTTTCAGCCTCCCGGCGCGTCACGCCGATATCCTTAGCAAGGGAAAAGGCTCCTATTCCGTATACTATACCGAAATTGACAGCCTTTGCGCGGCTTCTGAGCTGCGGGGTGACCATTTCCTCCGGCAGACCGAATACCTTTGCCGCCGTTGAGGTATGGATATCCCTGTTTTCACGGAATGCCTCTGTCATATTTTCGTCGCCGGCAATATGAGCAAGCACCCTCAGCTCTATCTGGGAATAGTCCGCATCAACAAGCAGACAGCCCTCCTTTGCCCGGAAAAACCGGCGAAGCTCTTTTCCGCGTGCAGTACGCACGGGAATATTCTGCAGATTCGGTTCTGTCGAGCTTATCCTTCCCGTTCTTGTTTCAGTCTGGTTAAAGCTGGAATGTATCCTTCCGTCCGCCCCTATGACCTTCAGCAGACCGTCACAGTAGGTGGAGCGCAGCTTTGTCAGTGTGCGGTATTCAAGTATATCGTCAATTACGGGATAGTCACCGCGCAGTCCTTCAAGAACCTCCGCGCTGGTTGAATATCCGCTTTTCGTTTTCTTTCCCTTCGGCAGCTGCATTTTCTCAAACAGTGCAGTTCCGAGCTGCTTGGGTGAATTGATATTGAAATCATACCCGACCTGGCTGCATATTCCTGTGCGCAGCCTCTCTATATCATCATTAAGGCTTTCGCCGTATTGTGCTATCCCTTGCCTGTCAGCTTCAAAGCCGACATTTTCCATGCAGGCAAGCACCCTTGCAAAGGGTATCTCTATTTCGGTCAGAAGCTTCGTCTGTGATTTTTCCTCTATTTCCTTATCAAGGCGGTCGGCAAGCGGGATAAAGCTTTCTATGCCTGTCTTGATATCACATTCATACGGATGTATGCCGTATTCCCCGCAAAGCCTTTCCACGGAATAATCCGACGCCGCAGGGTTCAGAAGATACGCCGCAAGCATCGTATCGGATACAACGGAATTACATTCAAAGCCGAAGCGGTCAGCAGCGGCATAAAGCGGCTTTACATTATAGGTGTGCTTTTTTATCCCGGAGTCTGCAAGGAGCAGCGCGGTAAATTCCATAAAATCCGGAGTCATGCTGTCGGCAGTCCATACGGTATTGCCGTCGCTGAAAACAAGCTCTGTTATATCCCCGTTTTCTGTTTTTGCGAGGAGATAGACCGCTTTGCCGGAGAGGGAGGGATAAAGCTCCATCAGCTTCGGCTCATTCACGGCAGTAAGGCTTCGCACCTTCTGAGGCTGTGCCTCTGAGCGGGCATTTACGATATCCTCGGCGGAGATACCCCATTTTTCCATGAAGGCAGGGGAGAACTCCATTCCTGAGAGGAGTGCAGCTGCAACTGAACGGTCAGCCTCAGCCGGGATATAATTTTCGAGGACGGTATCTATCGGCGCCTGTGTGTTTATTGTACCTAATTTAAGGCTGAGATAGGCGCTTTCCCTGCCCTCAGTCAGCTTTTTGCGTATTCCGGGCTTGATATCTATGGTATCCAGTTCTTTATATATATCATCAAGGCTTCCGAAGCGGGATACAAGATCCCTTGCGCCCTTTTCGCCTATTCCCGGTACGCCGGGGATACAGTCGGAGGTATCGCCCTGTATAGCCTTAATATCTATAAGCTGTCCCGGCGTAACGCCGTAGACCTCCTTTATTTTTTTCTCGTCATATAAAGTGACCTCGGGTCTGCCGAATTTTGTTGCTGCTATGCGGACCGTAACGGTCGGAGAAACGAGCTGCAGGCTGTCCCTGTCGCCCGTAGCTATCATACATTCACAGCCGTCCTCGGTACATTTTCTTGCGAGGGTGCCCAATATATCATCAGCCTCATATCCCTCGCAGGTCACTATCCTGTAGCCGAGCGCCGATATGATATCCTTCAGCGGCTGCATCTGTGAGGCAAGCTCCTCGGGCATACCCTTTCTGTTTGACTTATAGCCGTCATACATTTTATGGCGGAAGGTCGGAGCCTTCAGGTCGAATGCGACCGCCACGGCATCGGGGCTGCTCTCGTCAAGAAGCCTTCTGAAGGTCGTCAGAAATCCGTATATTGCATTTGTATACTGACCGTCCTTTGTAGTCAGCAGCTTGATACCGTAATATGCACGGTTCAGGATGCTGTTACCGTCAAGCACCAATAATTTCAAAAAAACACCTCCTGATGATGTTTTTCAGACGGAAGGTCTGATGCAGTCCATTACGCCGACATTTTTCCCGCGGCGCAGGTATACTCGCGGAACGCGCTTTCCGACAAGACAGACGACCTCATAATTTATCGTACCGGTCATTTGTGCGATATCGTCAAATGACATTGTATTTCCGTTTCCGTCGCCGATAACAGTGACCTCGTCGCCGGTTTTCACGCCGTCTATGCCGGTTATATCTATCATGACCTGATCCATGCATACCCTGCCGACGACGGGAGCCTTCTGTCCCTTTACTGACATAAATGCGCGGTTGCTCAGGCTTCTAGAATAGCCGTCCGCATAGCCTATCGGTACAGTAGCGATAACGGTAGGTTTATCGGTAACGAATGTTCCGCCGTAGCTGACGGCGGTATCCGGCTCGACTGTTTTTATCTGAGCGATAACGCTTTTTATCTGCATTGCCGGACGAAGGTCAAGTTTTCCGGCGAGCTTCGGGGACGGTGAAAGCCCATAGAGGATTATCCCGGCGCGCACGCAGTTGAAATGTGCCTGTTTATAATCTATGATAGCGCCGCTGTTGGAGCAGTGTACAAGCTCAAAGTCTATACCGCCGGCAGAAAGCTTTTTTACTGCATCGGAGAAGCAGTCAAGCTGATGTTCTGTCGGAGCCTTGCCCTCGTCTCCCTCATCGGAGAGGGCGAAGTGGGTAAAGATACCCTCATGGATAAGGTTCGGGAGAGAGCAGACTGATTTTATCTGGTCTATACTTATGCTGTCGCGCTGAGTATCCTGATACATAAAGCCTATGCGGCTCATGCCGGTATCGAGTTTGATATGGATTTTCACGCTGACATTATCCCGGACGGCGCGCTCTGAAAGTTCCCTTGCATATTCCTCGGAAAACACAGCCTGAGAGATATTATTATCTGCAAGTTCCTTAGCCATTTCAGCCGGAGTGAAGCCGAGTATCAGTATCGGCAGAGTAATACCGTTCTCACGAAGCTGTACAGCCTCCTCGATATTGGATACGGCAAAGCGCGAGGCTCCCAGTTCCTCATACAGCTCAGCCATAAATACAGCTCCATGACCGTAGCCGTCCGCTTTGATAACGCACATGATACCGGCATCGGGTGAGGCTGCCTGTCTGATAACACGGAAATTATGTCTGACGGCATCCGCATCGACCTCAGCCCATGTCCTTCTTAAATAATTATCCATTCTGAACGCCTCTCTGCATATTGTTATAGTTATATCTTATA
>CADCGS010000094.1:6535-8069 GCA_902801055.1 uncultured Ruminococcus sp.
TATTTGTAAAGCCCCGTTAATGTAAATAATTCTCATCCCCCGGCGGCGGAGTGCCTGCGCTGGGCAATTCGCGGCGCAGTGCCCGCACTGGGCAATTCGCGGCGGTCGCTCCACTCCGTTCCGCTCTGCACTCATACCGAACATTCGTAACTCGCGGTCGTTACTTATTGACAGGTGCAGCTTTGACAGTGATGTAATTCAAGTATATCCCATGCGTAACTATCATTTCAGGCACACCGGCGTTTTGTTCCCCGTGGCTTTTATTCAGAGCGCGGCTTATGAAGCTACCTTACGGGTGCAGAGTGAGCGGAGCGAACGATTACGCGAATAGCGCGTAAGCGCGCGGGTCCAGGGAGCTTGCTCCCTGGCGGGAGTCCGGGGCGAGCAGCCCCGGGCAGGTCTGGGCGGCAGCCCAGCAGCGCCGGCGGAGGAGGGGAAGAGAATGAATAAAAAGCGGGGCTGTGAAGCTTTGATGAACAGATCATCTTTTCTTCACAGCCCCTGTCAGATAATAATTATACCTTCGGGAGAGCGTCGATGCTCTTTTTAAGCTCCTCGTCGGTCGGGATGTAATCGCTCATCTCGCCGTCGTTGAACTTCTGGTATGCAACAAGGTCAAAATAGCCTGTACCGGTAAGACCAAAGAGAATGGTCTTTTCTTCGCCGGTCTCCTTGCATTTGAGAGCCTCGTCAATTGCAACACGGATAGCGTGTGAGCTTTCCGGTGCGGGCAGGATACCCTCGATGCGCGCAAACTGCTCTGCTGCCTCGAACACGGAGGTCTGCTCAACGGAAACAGCTTCCATATATCCGTCATGATAAAGCTGGCTGAGAGTTGAGGACATTCCGTGGAATCTCAGACCGCCTGCATGGTTTGCGGAGGGAATGAAGCTTGAACCGAGTGTGTACATCTTTGCAAGCGGGCATATCATACCTGTGTCGCAGAAATCATATGCGAATACACCTCTTGTAAAGCTTGGGCAGGATGCCGGCTCTACTGCGATAATGCGGTAATCGTTTTCTCCGCGGAGCTTCTCGCCCATAAACGGTGCGATAAGACCGCCGAGGTTGGAACCGCCGCCGGCGCAGCCGATGATCATATCGGGCTTGATACCGTATTTATCGAGTGCAGCCTTAGTCTCGAGACCGATGACTGACTGATGCAGGAGTACCTGATTCAGCACAGAACCGAGTACATATCTGTAGCCGGGAGTATGTGTAGCGACCTCTACTGCCTCGGAGATCGCGCAGCCAAGGCTTCCGGTAGTGCCGGGATGCTCGGCGAGTATCTTTCTGCCGACCTCAGTTGTTTCTGACGGAGACGGTGTTACATCTGCGCCGTAGGTACGCATTACTTCGCGGCGGAAGGGCTTCTGCTCGTAGCTTACCTTTACCATATAGACCTTGCAGTCAAGTCCGAGATATGCACAAGCCATAGAGAGCGCTGTGCCCCACTGACCGGCGCCTGTCTCGGTGGTAACGCCTTTGAGACCCTGCTTTTTTGCATAATAAGCCTGAGCTATAGCGGAATTCA
>CADCGS010000094.1:8079-9173 GCA_902801055.1 uncultured Ruminococcus sp.
GCATAATAAGCCTGAGCTATAGCGGAATTCAGCTTGTGGCTGCCGCTGGTATTATTGCCTTCAAATTTGTAGTAGATCTTTGCGGGAGTGCCGAGAGCCTTTTCAAGGCAGTATGCTCTGACAAGCGGAGCGGGACGGTACATTTTGTAGAAATCGCGTATTTCCTGGGGTATCTCGATATAGGGGGTAGTGTCGTCAAGCTCCTGAGCAACAAGCTCCTCGCAGAATACTGCGCTGAGTTCTTCTGCGGAAAGGGGCTTGCCTGTGCCGGGGTTAAGGAGGGGAGCCGGCTTGTTTTTCATATCGGCTCTGAGGTTGTACCATTTTTTGGGTATCTCCGATTCGCTGAGATAGATTTTGTAAGGGATCTTGTTTTCGCTCATGATGTTTTCTTCCTTTCGTAAATAATAAATAATACAGAGGGTTTTTTTGTCCGAAAAAGTCTTTTTATAAAACAAAAACTGTCCCGGACATTCATAAAAATGCCGGGACAGGAAATTCCTGCGGTGCCACCCTGCTTGATGCTTGATGCATCCTCTCGGTGCGTACTATCATACGCTGACTAATGGTTACGGAAAGTCACACCCGTCTCACATACTATGCTGATGCATTTCTGTTTGCCCTCAGAAGTCCATTCAGTCTGATTTTCCCTGCCGCGCTTCCACCATCCGCAGCTCTCTGTAAGAGAAGTCATCAGCTTACTTACTCTTCCTCAACAGTTTATACAAATTCTATAACATTTTTCTGAAAATGTCAATAGTTTTTTTAAAAAATCAACCGGCGTGCCGCCGGTGTCAATTCACGTAATCCTTCGCTCCGCTCACTCTGCACCCGCAAGGAAGCTTCATAAGCCGCGATCGTTATTTATTGAATACGATCCTTCCGTCCGCCCGCGCCGGCGTGCCGGCGGTGTAAAACGGCGCAGTGCGCTTGGGTAATGTGGAACTGAATGAGTCAGGAGTTAGGAGTTAGGAATTGTTGACACCGCGACAGAATACGTAATCCCGGGCGGGGGGGTATAGGCTTATAATACTCAGGAAAACACAGACAACGGATGTTACTTTAATAAAGCCCCCGCCCCCCCAACAAATACA
>CADCGS010000095.1 GCA_902801055.1 uncultured Ruminococcus sp.
AGACCGGCGGCACATATGTATTCCTGACAGATGATTCAGGCATTGGCGACAGCCACCTCGAGCCGATCATTGGTGAATACAAGGTAGAAAAGCTTTACGATATCATTCTCAGAGTTATCGGAAATTATAAGCAGTAACATGAAAGCACCCTGCCGTTTTGGCAGGGTGCTTCGGGATTGCAGGGGGTGTCAATTGCCTATTTGTATTGTATATAATACATAGGCGGATTAAGATCATCTCTCATAAAATGGTTCATATTATAAGCTCTTGATTCAGTGAAACAATAGAATATCTGCAAGGCTTTAACATCAGCTTTACTTCCTTTAATTACACTGTCCTCTTTTTTATTCTTTTTCCATCCGGTCAATCTGATTATTTCATCAGCATTTTTTGTAAAATAATTACTCAAGTAACCGCTTACTAAAAAATCGGTGATTTTTTGATGTATTTTATCTGCCGAAGATAACAAATATATAGAACTCCCGGATATATTATATAATGCAAACATTTCTTCATCTGTAAGCTCCTCTCTGTGTTCCTTTACGAAATCACAGCACAAGATAATGAAATCGGAAAATTTATCGCAATTATAATAATAATCCTCTGTTGTACAATCATAGCTGACATTAAATCGGTCAAGCGTTTTCTGCATTGTTCTGAAACAGTCTTCTCCAAGTTTTAATCCGGCAAGGATTTTTACATAATCAAAATAATAATCGGAATTTACATATTTTTCCGGAATCACTGTGACATTTTTTAAGGCTTCATTATATTCTTCTTCTGTAGGTATCTCCTCGCCGATTAATCTGCTGAGCTTTATTCTCATTTCTTCATATGCTTCGTCATAATTATGTGTTTCATTGTATTTTTTATTCATTTCTTCATATTTGATGAAATCGATATCTTCATCTTCAAAACAGTTTTCGTAATCGGAAAGAAGAATACAGGTTTTGAAGCGTTCGTATTCGTTATTTAGTTTTTCGTCATCAATGTAAATTTTCAATTCATCTGCTCTGTTTTTTATAGCTTTTTTGTCATCGGGATTGTAATTGCCTATAGTTCTTTTGATGGTATTATATATCATTTCATATGTATCATTTATTTTTTTATTGCTGCTTTCGCTTCTTTCTATTGTATTATTGAACATTGTAATAACCCAACATGATAATTTGTTGCTATTATCATAAGTATTATTTGTTTTTATGTTTACGGCGCCATGAGTAACAACGAGAGCTTTTTCAAGGAAAAGCTCAAGGTATACTTTTTCCTTTTCCGTTATACTATCATCATAGAAAAGATCAACGCATGACCTGACGTAATTACAGTATTTTTCCGTATCTTCATCCGTCAGCATTACCCGCTTTATAAATGTATCACATACGTCATCTGGTGTGGCATCCTTGTCTATCCTATCGTATTTTTTCAGTATATCAAGTATTCTCCGCGAATTATTCCGTATCAGTGTATCATATGCCGATACTGATATATCATTGCTCAAATCCTTGTAATTAACACCTGACTTAAGATTATCCTCATCTTTGTATTTATCCCATAAGTCTGAGTTTCTATCCGAATACTTATTAAGTTCATTGTATATAGCTTCATAATATTCCGATTGTTCTTCTTTTATTATTTCGTTTCTCATTTCCAGATTGATCGGTTCGTCCATATTGAAATCAATAAATTTCATTACCACTGCCGCAGTGAGCGAACCGACCGCAACTATCGTCGCCGCGATAAGCAGGAATTTCTTGGCAAATCTCATTTTCGGCTTCTTCCTGTCTGCCGCTGTCCCGTCCGATACGAGCTTTGCTATCCTTTCAGCGTTGACCCCCGTATCGTCAAAAAGACTGTCCTGCGGAATGTTTTCGGGATAATCGTCAAGCAGATCGAAAAGATATTTCCGTTTCATAGTGTAAATCCCCTTTCCGTAAGTATTTTTTTCAGCTTTTCTTTCGCTCTGAGGATCCTCGACCTGACCGTTTTGGGATTCATATCAATAGCCGTTGCTATCTTCGTTGAGGACTGACAGAAATAATAATGCCTTATCATTATCTCCCTGTCAGGCTCGCCGATCTCATCAAGCGCATCACGCAGAGCCTCCGACAATAGCTTGTCCTCGATCTCTCCTTCAACAGTGATCTCGCTGACGATCTCGGTATCCTCTATATCCGTCTCCTCGTCGGGCTTTATTTTTCTCAGTCTGTCCCTTGCCTTGTTTTTGGCAATACACAGCAGATATCCTTTCAGCCGGTTCTCCTCGGGTTTGTCGGCATTGTTCCATAATGTGATAAATGTATCGGCGCATATCTCTTCGATATCCGCAACGCTCAGCCTGCCTCCCGAAAGATTATGTACCACTCCGGAAACAAGACCGGTATACTCTTTTATCACTTCGGATAATGCGCTTTCGTCATGTCTGCGCAGACGTTTTATTATATCAGCTTCGTCCATATTCAGACCTCCCTTGCTTTTCGTATCTCAGGAACGTTCCCTATATATAATAACGCAGAAAACACTGCAACAGCTTCATATTTTTACAAAATTTTTATAAAAAATCAATTAGAGATATAGAAGTGTCCGCGCTTTTATAGTATAATGTATTTATCCGACAGGCGCACAGGCGCTCCGGATCAAATGTTATTCAGGAAAGAGAAAGAAAAATGACACTGAAGGATCTTAAAAAAGGACAGTCGGCTGTAATATCGGCAGTCGGCGGAGAGGGAAGCCTGCGACAGCATTTCCTCGATATGGGAGTTATCCCAGGAGCTGAGATAACGCTCGTCAAGCTTGCACCGATGGGAGATCCGATGCAGTTCCGGCTGCATGGTTATGAGCTTACGCTGAGGCTTGCCGATGCCGGACAGATAGATGTTACTCCCTGTAAAACGGAAAAGAAACCGGAAACGAAAAAGCAAAGAAAGGTTCAGAAGCACCATCCGGGATTCGGCGAGGAAGGAAAATTTCACCCCAAGGGCAGCGGCGACCCTCTGCCTGATGACGAAAAGCTTACGTTCGCTCTTGTCGGTAATCAGAACAGCGGCAAGACTACGCTTTTTAACCAGCTTACCGGCTCGAATCAGCACGTAGGCAATTTCCCCGGCGTAACGGTTGACCGCAAGGACGGCGTAATAAAAGGACACAATAATACCCGCGTCACCGATCTGCCGGGAATATATTCCATGTCCCCCTATAGCAGCGAGGAAATAGTTTCCCGTAATTTCGTCCTTGAGGAAAAGCCCAGGGCGATCATAAATATCGTTGATGCAACAAATATCGAGAGAAATATGTATCTGACTATGCAGCTCCTCGAAATGGATACGCCGATGGTAGTCGCACTCAATATCATGGATGAGCTTACAGCTAACGGCGGCTCGGTCGATATAAATGCGCTGGAGGCTCTTCTCGGCGTGCCGGTGGTGCCTGTTTCAGCAGCAAAAAATCAGGGTGTGGATGAGCTTGTCCGCCATGCACTGCATATAGCCCATTATCAGGAAAAACCGGCAAGACAGGATTTCTGCTCTCCTGACGTTAAGGGCGGAGCTGTCCACCGCTGCCTCCATGCAGTACGCCATCTGATCGAAAATAAGGCAAAGGCTGCCGGTCTGCCGCTGAATTTTGCTGCGTCCAAGCTTGTAGAGGGGGACAGCATTATTCTTGATAAGCTTTCTCTTGACGAAAGCGAGCTTCATATGCTTGAACATATTGTCAGGCAAATGGAAAAGGAAAGCGGGCTTGACCGTAATGCGGCAATAGCTGATATGCGTTTTTCCTATATCAAGCGTGTCTGTGCCCAGACGGTGGTAAAACCGGCTGAAAGCCGTGAGCATAAGCGCAGCGAAAGTCTCGATAAGGTGCTTACAGGAAAATTCACTGCTATTCCGATGTTCATACTTATAATGGCAGTGATATTCTGGCTTACGTTTGATCTTATCGGAGGAAATCTCCAGAATCTTATGGAAATGGGGATAGATAATTTAGTCGGAGCCGCAGAAAATTATCTTGTTTCCGCAAATGTCAATCCAATTCTGACAAGCCTGCTGATAAAGGGAATTTTTGCCGGTATCGGCAGTGTTCTGACCTTCCTTCCGATAATAGTGACCCTGTTTTTGTTCCTTTCGATACTCGAGGACAGCGGATATCTTGCGAGGGTCGCATTCTTTATGGATAAGCTTCTGCGAAGGATAGGTCTTTCGGGGCGCAGCATAGTTCCGATGCTTATCGGCTTCGGCTGTACCGTACCCGCGGTAATGTCAACGAGAACGCTCCCAAGTGAGCGCGACAGAAAAATGACGATCCTGCTCACTCCGTTTATGAGCTGTACGGCAAAGCTTCCGATATATGCATTCTTTATCGACGCATTTTTCCCGGAATATGCATGGCTCGTAATGACGGGACTATATATTTTCAGTATAATAGTCGGAATATTGATCTCGTTTCTTTATAAAAAAACACTTTTCCGCGGTGAAGCTGTACCTTTCGTGATGGAGCTGCCCAATTACCGTCTGCCCGGAGCAAGGAACACGCTCATGCTTCTATGGGATAAGGCTAAGGATTTCCTCCAGAGAGCCTTTACGGTAATATTTATTTCTACAGTTGTAGTCTGGTTCCTGCAGAATTTCAATATCTATTTCAATCCTGTCGAAAATTCAGGAGAAAGCATACTTGCGATGATCTCGGGAGCGATCGCTCCGGTATTTGCCCCGATAGGTCTCGGAGACTGGCGCATCATTACCTCGCTTATCAGCGGCTTTATGGCAAAGGAAAGCGTTGTCTCTACTCTACAGGTGCTTTATACAGGAAATATCACTTCCTCGCTTACTATGGCAACAGCATTATCTATGCTTGTTTTCAGTCTGCTGTATACGCCATGCGTTGCGGCGATAGCATCGGTAAGAAGAGAGCTTGGCAGAAAATGGTCAGCAGGTCTTGTATTCTGGCAGTGTACTATTGCATATGCAGCGTCAGCAGCGGTATACTGGCTGTTCAGCTTATGCTGCTCATAAGGAGGAATTATTATGAGCCTTGCGGATATAATTATTACGTCAGTGATAATATGTGCCCTTGCGGCGGCGGTCATGATCTCCGTCCGGAATAAAAAGAGGGGAGGAGGCTGCTCATGCGGATGTGACAGCTGTCCGAATACCCTTTGCAAGGGCAAAAATCAAAGCAAAGATGATGTAAAAGATAAAGCTTTACATGATGATGAAAAATAAGATAAAATCAGCAATTCTGAAATTATCAGTCGTAAAGATATAAACTTTACAATAAAAATATCAGAAAAAATCTTTTGAAATTGAATATTGTAATTATTTGTATTGTATATTGTTGTATAATATAACCAACTGTGCTTATGTGCAAGATTACTATGTCAGATGGTGGAGATCATGGATAATTCTTATACCCGCGATAAAGCCCGCAGCAGAGGGATATTTTTAAAGACAGTGTTTGTTTTTCTTCTTCTGCTGACAATAATTGCCGCTTCATTTTCCATAAATGGCAATGCCCTGAATATACCTTCTCTTATTGAAAAGGGCTCGGGATATACCTCTGTGCTGTACGATAATTCCAACGGGCTTCCCACCTCGGAGGCGAATTGTATCGTCCAGACCGGTGACGGATTTATCTGGATAGGCAGCTACAGCGGACTTATCCGATACAACGGCAACGAATTCTATCGCTATCCTTCATCATCGGGAATATCGAGCGTCGTCTGCCTTTATGTTGATTCCAGGGACAGGCTCTGGATAGGTACGAATGATAACGGTCTTGCCGTTATGGATACCGATAATATGGAGTTCAAATTCTATAAACGCTCTGACGGATTATCCTCATCATCAGTCCGCGCAATATCAGAGGACAGTAACGGAAATATTATTTTCGGTACTACGATGGGTATTGCATATATCGACAAAGACCTGAAGCTCCATAATATCGACGAGCCGCAGATCAGGTATAAATTCCGTTTATCCCGATCCCGGAAATCCTGGCTTTGCATATTTCGGCGCTGACGGCAAGGATTCCATCCTGTACGGTGATGTTCTCAATAATATGGCAGGGGTCAGAATAATTTCGGTCGCTCCCCATAATACAGTCAATACAATGGATATTTTTAACGGAAATCTCTGGTGCGGGACGGATGCAGGTATCGGATATTTTGAAAAGGATCAGTATATCCCGCTTGATGATATCCCGATGACCAATTCCGTAGACGATATGATGTCCGACCATGAGGGAAACCTGTGGTTCTGTTCCTCTCGTCAGGGGCTGATGAAAATTGTAGAAAACAGGTTCATTGATATTTCAGGCTTTGTTGAGCTTCCCCCGATGGTCGTAAACAGCACCTGCAAATATAATGGTGATCTGTATCTCGGTACGGATTCGGGGCTTAAAATACTTGATAAGGATTACAATATCAAGAAAAATGCAATGACAAAGCTTCTTGACGGGGTACGTATACGCTGTATCAGAGCGGACAGCAAAAACAATATCTGGTTTTGTACATACGGCGATACTGCTTTGATACGCTATGATCCGGCGACAGGGAAATATAAGACCTTCAATGAGGAATCAGGTCTTGCCTCGAACCGTGTCAGGATGATAACTGAGATGTCTGACGGAAAAATGGCGGTAGCAACAAACGGCGGCGTAAATATTATTTCCGATGATAAGATAGAAAAGAAATACGGAAATGACCATGGCATCACGAACCTTGAAATACTCTGCATGGAAGAGGGCTATGACGGCAGGCTCTATCTTGGCAGCGACGGCGACGGCATCTATATCGTAAACAATAACAATGTATCCCGTCTCGGTCTGGATGATGGCCTCCAGTCGGAGGTAATACTCAGAATAAAAAAGGATCCGAAGGATAATACCTACTGGATAATAACCAGTAATTCCATATCCTATATGCAGGATGAAAAGATAACGACAATAAAGAATTTCCCTTATTCAAATAATTTCGATGTTTTCTTTGATTCAAACGATCAGCTGTGGATCCTCAGCAGTAACGGCATTTATGTTGTGAGCCGCGACGAGATGAAGGCGGACGGGGATCATATGGATTATACGCTTTATGATACCAAATGCGGACTGCCGACTGTTGCAACAGCCAATTCCTACAGTCATATTGATAATGACGGCACGCTCTATATTTCCGGCTCAACGGGAATAAGCAGTGTGAATATCAATAATGAAAACTCATTTTCAAATGATGTCAGACTTTCGATATCATTTATTAATGTTGATGAAAAGGAAATATATACTGATGATCTGAAGGAGATACATATTCCGTATGACTGCCGCAGACTGACGATATATGCAAATGCCTTTACATATTCGCTGAATAATCCGACCCTGTCGTATTGTCTTGAAGGCTTTGACAATGAACCTGTGGAGATAAAAAAGCAGAGCTTTGATGAGATATCCTATACTAATCTTTCCGGCGGAACATATAATTTCAAGCTTTCACTGCTTAATTCGATCACCGGTAAGACAGAGCGCACAGTCACGATAAAGATAATCAAGGATCATGCCTTCTATGAGACAACATGGTTCCGTGTGGCTGTTGTTTTGCTTGCCGCATTACTGACAGCCGGAATAGTATTTATCTACTACCGCAGAAAGACCACAAAGCTTCTGCGCAGGCAGGAGTATGATAAACGCCTTATCAATGAAATGACCTTTGCATTTGCAAAATGCGTTGATGTCAAGGATGCCTATACAAACGGCCATTCCTTCCGCGTTGCAAAATACACAGCGATGTTTGCAAAGCGGCTCGGCAAATCACAGGATGAGGTCGATAAGATCTACAATATCGCACTTCTCCATGATATCGGCAAGATCAGTATTCCGCTGAAAATACTGAATAAGCCTGGCAGACTGACTGATGAAGAATTTGAGGTAATGAAGACCCATTCGGTAAAGGGCTATGAGATACTCCAGAATATCACGATAGAACCCGATCTTGCCCTCGGTGCGGAATACCATCACGAGCGCATAGACGGAAAGGGATATCCCTCCGGCTTAAAGGGAGAAAATATACCTGAGGTAGCGAGAATGATCGCGGTAGCCGATACATTCGATGCGATGTATTCGACAAGACCTTATCGTAAAAAGCTTCCTATAGAAAAAATCATAGCCGAGATCAAGCGATGCTCCGGAACACAGCTTGATCCGAAAGTCGTAAAGGTATTCCTTGAGCTTGCCGAGGAGGGAGCCTTTGATGCCGACAGGGAACCGGATGAGCCGGAGGAGAAAAAATTCGACGGTGAAAATAAGCCGGGTGACGAAAGCAAGGCGGAGCCGGAGGCAAAATCCGGAGATGAAAAAGGCTCTGACGACAGCAGTAAAAGAGAAGAATAATGGTTCGGAAAGCTTGCCCTGGGATGATATCTCAGGGTGAGTTTTATATCTCAGGAAATTTCTGACGGAAAAATGCAGTGATTAAAAGAAAAGGGTTGGTCATTATGGAAAATAAAAAGAAAATGGGATATGTCCGTTTCATAGCTGAGCATATATTCTGGGGGGCTTTGATATGGCTGTTTTATATAAATACAGTTTTCCGTCCTCTCGACAGCAGGAATGATTTCAATTCAAGGTTCATACTTTTCCAGATCGTTGCGATAGTATCGCTTTTTTCCTGCGTTCAGCGTGAGGATGAAAACAAAACCCTCATCACAGTCCTTGCTGATCTTTGCTTTGGCTTCGGGATATATACGATAATGTCGTATTTCAGCATCGCCGGGGTGATGATGACGATCATTATTGTCATCTGTGCTGTTCCGACAGCGGCTTATTTCGTATATCTTATGACAGCTAAGAATAAAACAAAGCTGAAGCTGCATCGTGTATTGTATCTGAGACTGAAAAAATTCACCGGCGTTTCGATTGGAATGATAAGCTCGGTATTTTCCGTTATGCTGGCTGTCCTGTTTCTTATTACCTTTCCCGCAGTAGTATATGATCTCTATAATAACGATGAGGCAATTGCCGTTCCCTTTGAGGAAAGCCTGAAGGAAAATTACAGTGAGCTTGAATGTTTTTCTGATGACAGCTGGGAAAATGCTTCAAGGGAAAACAAAATAGAAATGCTGCGTGCAGTATGCAGGGTCGAAGCGGAGACCCTCGGGATCGAAGAACTTCCCGGACTTAAAGATGGGAAGATGAACGAAAACAAGCTCGGCTATTATGATGGCGCCGAAAAGACGATCTATCTGAATCTTGATTCTCTTGAAAAATACAGCCGATGGATAGCTGTAAATACATTATGCCACGAAATGTATCATACATATCAGCACCGGCTTGTAGAGTTTTATCTTTCCTCGGATAAAAAATTCCGCAAGCTTGAGGTAATGCAGAAGGCAAATATATATATGCATGAATTTATGGATTATAACCCGGCTGAGGATGATTATGGGAAATATTATAATCAGCATTGTGAGGAGGATGCGCGTGAATATGCATCTGCCCGGACTGTAAAGTATTATAGCTGTATAATGAAGTCGCTGCCGCACAGTGATATTCCCGCAAATGCGAGATCTGCTTCTTCGTCGGAATGAGAAAACGGGAGCTGTTGACTGATCGTTTTTCTCCCGGACAGCGGCAAAGAGTCAGAAGCTGCGGCGCTGAGGTGTCAGAATATTTTGTGCGGTGCTGTCTTACGGCAAAAACAGGAAATTATTGAATAAAATGAGCCGGAACTCTCCTGAAAAGGAAAGTATCGGCTTTTATTGCAATTGTTAATAAAAAGAAATTATTATTTTATGCGGAAAATATATTGGTTTCGGTCGGATTTTGTAGTATAATAATAATGTTTGTGCATATGATGCATAGATTGATTTTTTATAATGCTATGTATCCGGCGGAAAAGGAGCCGGATCACAGGAAAAGGATCGGGGGAAGAAAGATGAGACTGCACGGTATCAAGATCCCGCATAAGAAGAATACCGCCGATTGTGCGCCGGTACGGATCGAGATCCCCGCTGTTGTGACTATTCCGATGTCAATGCATATCGGCAAGCCTGCGAAGGTAATAGTCAAGCGCGGAGATACGGTCAAGGTCGGTCAGCTTATCGGCGAGGCGGACGGATTTGTTTCGTCAGCTGTTCATTCGAGCGTTTCGGGAACGGTACAGAAGGTCGATGAAATGACCTCCTCAATGGGTGCAAAGATCCCATGTGTGGTTATTGCGTCAGACGGTAAGCAGGAATTGTATGAAGAGATCAGAAAGCCGGAGGTAAATGATTTTCCGGAATTTGTCACAGCCGTTAAGGCGAGCGGCGTAGTCGGACTCGGCGGAGCAGGCTTTCCGAGCTTTGTAAAGCTGTGCGTAAAGGATCTGAGCAAGGTTCAGACCGTAGTTATCAATGCTGCGGAATGTGAGCCGTATATAACCTCAGATACCCGTACAATGATAGACAAGGGCGAATATGTTTTTGAGGGTATAGGATATCTGAAAAAATATATGAATGTTCATCATTTTATCATAGGTATCGAAAACAATAAGCCCGAGGCTATTGCAAAAATGAAGGCGCTTGCCGCTGAGGATGATGAGGTGGACGTATGCGTTCTTCCGTCACAGTACCCTCAGGGCGGTGAAAAGGTGCTTGTATATAATACAGTAAGGCGTATTATCCCGAAGGGCGGACTTCCGCTTGATGTCGGCGTCATCGTTATTAATGTAACTACCCTTGCCTTTATTGCGGAATATATGGAGAAGGGGATACCTCTTGTCGAAAAATGCATTACCGTAGACGGTTCTGCGGTAAAGGAGCCTAAAAATGTTATCGCTCCCATCGGCACATCTATAGAGGATCTTATCAATTCCGCCGGCGGGTTCAGATGTGATCCTGCCAAGGTACTGTACGGCGGTCCCATGATGGGCATAGCTGTTCCTTCTCTTAAAGAGCCGATACTTAAAAATACAAATGCGATCGTTGCCATGGATGCAAAGGAGGCAGCTCCGTTCAAAACAACAGCCTGTATCGGCTGCGGCGCCTGTATGAACCACTGTCCTCTGCGCCTTGACCCCAAGGCGATATCAAGGGCATATAAGCTTGACGATTGCGAGGGTCTTGCTGAGCTTTGCGTTGATCTATGCATGGAATGTGGCTGCTGCAGCTATGTATGTCCTGCAAACAGACCGCTCGTACAGACAAATAAGCTTGCAAAGGGCAAGCTCCGCACCTATCTTACAAACAAAAAAGCCGAGCAAGCAAAAAAGGAGGCTAAATGATGGAAGGAAAGCTTATTTCTGTCGTATCACCTCATATTACCGGCAAAAGGACGACACAGCGCATCATGCTTGATGTTATCATAGCTTTGATGCCTGCTGCAGCCGCATCGGTAATTATTTTCGGACTCAGAAGTCTTTTAGTGATCGGCGTATGTGTAGCGACCTGTGTGGTCTGCGAATTCGGATTTGAAAAGCTCTGCAAAAAGGATAATACCATATTTGATCTTTCTGCGGTCGTAACGGGACTGCTTTTAGCGTTCAACCTGCCGGTCAGCATACCGATATGGCAGGCTGTTTTCGGAAGCCTCGTGGCAATTGTGGTAGTAAAGCAGCTTTTCGGCGGTATCGGTCAGAATTTTGCCAATCCCGCAATTACTGCCCGTATCATAATGCTGACGGCTTTTTCCGGTACCATGACGAACTGGATCTATTCAGGAACACCCAAAACACCCGACGCCGTTTCTTCTGCTACACCGCTTATCGCTGCGGCAAAGGGAACGACCTCGATGATGCCGTCCTATCTTGACCTGTTCCTCGGCAAGCACGGCGGCTGTCTCGGAGAGACCTGCGCTGCTGCTATCATTTTAGGAGGACTGTATCTTCTTGTCAGGGGCGTCATCTCCTGGCACACACCGGCAGCATTTATCGCAACGGTCGCACTCATGTCATTTGTCTGCGGCAGGGATGTGCTCTATCAGGTGCTTTCCGGCGGACTTCTTTTAGGCGCAGTATTTATGGCGACTGATTATTCCACTACTCCTCCCACAAAATGGGGTAAGATAATATTTGGTGTCGGCTGCGGACTTATTACTATCCTTATCCGTTTCTGGGGCAATCTTCCGGAGGGCGTATCCTTCTCGATACTGCTTATGAATATATTCACTCCCTATATCACCAGACTTACACGGAACAGACCGCTTACAGGAGGTGCCAGGGCATGAAGGAAATAATCAAACCTATAGCTGTTCTTGCCTGCATCTGCCTTGTCGTTACAGCGGTGCTTGCATATGTTAAT
>CADCGS010000096.1 GCA_902801055.1 uncultured Ruminococcus sp.
CCGGCAGCCCAGCAAGGGCGGGCACGCCGGCACCGCCGGTGTCAGATCTGTGCGAGGAGATTGACCATCTCAATGGCTCCGAGCGCACAGTCATAACCTTTGTTGCCGGCTTTCGTTCCAGCCCGCTCAATGGCTTGCTCAATGTTTTCTGTGGTCAGTATACCAAACATTACCGGTATCTCACTTTCGAGCGAAACCGAAGCTATGCCCTTAGATACTTCATTGCATACATAATCATAATGACTTGTGCTTCCTCTGATTACCGCTCCGAGACAGATCACAGCATCGTATTTTCCGCTTTTCGCCATCTTCTTTGCGACCAGCGGTATCTCAAATGCACCCGGTACCCATGCTACCTCAATGTTGTCTTCGCTGACGTCATGACGCACAAGTCCGTCTACCGCTCCGCCAAGAAGCTTCGATGTGATGAATTCGTTGAACCTTGCAACTACTATCCCTATTTTTATGTCCTTCGATACAAGCTTGCCTTCAATTGTTTTCATTAGTGTTCTCCTCCGTTATTATTTTATGCCGAGTATGTGTCCCATTTTTTCCTGCTTTGTCCGCAGATAAAAGCTGTCGTATGGTGTCGGGTCTATCTGTATCGGCAGCCGCTCCGATATCTCGATCCCGAATTCCGAAAGCTGATATACCTTGTCGGGATTGTTTGTCAGCAGCCTCAGCTGCTTTACCCCGAGATCGCGCAGTATCTGCGCCCCGATATAGTATTCGCGCTCGTCTCCCGCAAAGCCTAAGGCTATGTTTGCCTGCAAAGTATCCATGCCCTGCTCCTGAAGCTCATACGCCTTCAGCTTATTGATAAGTCCTATCCCGCGCCCCTCCTGACGCATATACAGCAGTATCCCTCTGCCTTCTTCGTTTATGCGCTTCATGGCTGATGCAAGCTGCTCTCCGCAGTCACAGCGCAGTGAACCGAAGGTGTCGCCTGTAAGACATTCGCTGTGTACACGGCAAAGTACATTCATTCCGTCCCCGATATCACCCTTCACAAGGGCTACATGATGCTCTCCGTTCAGGCGGTTGACATATCCGTATGCGGTGAATTCTCCGTATTTTGTCGGCAGCTTTGCAGCCGCCGCCCTTTCTACCAGCTTATCATGGCATTTCCTGTATTCCTGCAAATCCTTTATTGAGGTAAAGCAGATATTGTATTTTTCCGCTAACTTTTTAAGCTCCGGGGTGCGCATCATCGTGCCGTCGTCGCGCATTATCTCACAGCAAAGCCCCGCAGCTTTAAGCCCCGCAAGACGGCAAAGGTCAACAGTAGCTTCGGTATGACCGTTCCTTTCAAGTACTCCGTTTTTCTTTGCAAGCAGCGGGAACATATGTCCTGGTCTGCGGAAATCCTGCGGCTTTGCATCATCATCTGTAAATTTCATCGCAGTAACAGAGCGTTCCGCAGCAGAAATACCTGTGGTGGTGTCAATATGGTCTATCGAAACGGTAAAGGCTGTTTCGTGGTTATCAGTATTCTTGCTGACCATCTGAGGGAGCTGCAGCCTGTCGGCAAATTCCTCCGACATGGGCATACAGATAAGTCCCTTTCCGTGTGTAGCCATAAAATTAATGTTCTCCGTTGTGGCGAACTGTGCGGCGCATATGAAATCACCTTCGTTTTCCCTGTCGGGGTCGTCCGTCACAAGAATTATCTTTCCCTTTCGCAGCTCCTCAAGAGCCTCTTCTACAGTATTGAAGTCTGACATATTATCCCTCCGTCAGAAAGCCGTTTCTCATGAGCAGCTCCATATTGATGCGGCTTTCGTTTTTTTGCGGCTCAGCCTGTCCGCATATAAGCTTTTCTGTATATTTCGCGATGATATCGTTTTCGAGATTAACGGTATCGCCCTTTTTTCCGCCTCCGAGAACGGTCTGCTTTGCCGTATGCGGTATGACCGAAACGGAGAAGCCTTCATCTGTGACCCTTGCCACGGTAAGGCTTATACCGTCTATCGCGACCGAGCCTTTTTCTACTATATAGCGCATTATCCTGCTGTCCGTCCTTATCGTGTACCATACAGCATTGTCATCACGCCTGATATCGGAAATTACCCCCGTTCCGTCTATATGCCCGGATACGATATGTCCGCCGAATCTGCCGTCTGCCGCCATAGCGCGTTCAAGATTGACCGGAGTTCCTGCTGATGCACTGCTCAGAGAGGAGCGGTCGAGTGTTTCGTGCATAACATCAGCGGAAAAGCTGTTTCCGGATAATGCCGTAACGGTCAGACAAACTCCGTTTACGGCTATGCTGTCGCCGATTTTCGTACCCTCAAGCACTTTCCTTGCTGAAACGGTAAGCACAGCCGAGCTTGCACCCCTGCGGACAGAGGCGACCGTTCCGGTTTCCTCAACTATTCCCGTGAACAAAGTCTGTCACCTCGCTTTCGATAAGGATATCCTCCCCGATCATACGCACGTCAACGGTACGAAGCTTCACAGCCTCATCGGGCGAGGGAAAGCCTTCGCCGCCGACAGGAGAGGGTGCGCCCTTTCCGCCAAGAAGCTTCGGGGCGATATATGCATAGACCTTATTGACAATGCCTGCTTTAAGCATTGACCAGTTAAGCGTACCGCCGCCCTCAGTGAGGACGCTGTCGATGCCGCGCCTGCCAAGCTCTTCAATAAGCGCTGCAAGGTCGGTGTGACCGTTCTTTTGCGGTACGGTAATGATATCGCAGCCGGCGTCGAGATATGGTTTCTGCTTTTCCGCATCTGTACAGCAGGAGGCTATTATCAGCGGGATATCTCGTGCAGACCGTACAAGCCTTGAATCGAGCGGGAGCGCAAGGTGTGAATCGCATACTATCCTGACCGGGTCTCTGCCGTTTTCGATACGGCAGTTAAGCATCGGGTCGTCTGCTATTGCGGTGCCGATACCGACCATGATCGCGGAATATTTTTTTCTGAGAAAATGGACATCCTCCCGGGCTTTTTCGCCGGTTATCCATTTTGATGCTCCGGTAAAGGCGGAGATCTTTCCGTCGGCAGTCATAGCATATTTCATCGCAACAAACGGCTTGCGTGAGGTTATATAATGCAGGAATATTTCATTGAGCGCGTCACATTCCTCACGCAGAATATTTTCGTGAACCACGATACCATGTGAGCGGAGAATTTCCACGCCCTTTCCGGCAACGAGAGGATTAGGATCCGGCGACCCGACAAACACTCTTTTTATTCCGGCTTCGATCAATGCATCGGTACACGGCGGCTGTTTGCCGTAGTGACAGCAAGGCTCAAGAGTGACATATATATCTGCTCCGCAGGGGTCATCACTGCAGTGAGCAAGAGCCTCGCGTTCCGCATGGGGACAGCCGTATTTTGTATGCCAGCCCTCGCCGATGATAGTATTGTTTTTGACAATTACCGCGCCGACCATAGGGTTAGGCGAAACGAAGCCGCAGCCGCGCCGGGCAAGCCGAAGCGCATATTTCATATATTCTTCATCAGTCATAGATTCACCCCGCAAAAAAGAAGCCCCGAACAATGTCGGGGCTTTAGTATCATCTCAGGCTGCCGGGAGCATTTCGATGTTCCACAGATAGTGAGATAGTATTCTTCTCTCGTCCGGACTTCAGAAACGCCGCATGGCTGTTTCTTTACCGTCGGCTCCGGAATCTCACCGGATCGTGCCAAAGGCTTGCGGGCTGTACCGCCGGTAGGGATTTTCACCCTGCCCCGAAGATATTTATTTTATGATTTGATTATAAACCCGAAGGGGCAGTTTGTCAACAGTTTTCGTTTAAATACGCCCGGCGTGTTGGGCTGCCGGGTCTCGCCTGCCGGCTCGGTCGGCGCTTCTCAGCCTGCGGCTGAGAGGTGTCCACTGGACACCCGCGCCCCAGACCTGCCCGGAGTGCGTGCCCGCACTGGGCAATTCGCGTAATCGTTCGCTCCGCTCACTCTGCACTCGTAAGGCAGCTTTGTAAGCCGCGATCGTAACTAAAGCCACGGGGAACAGAACGCCGGCGGAGCCGCACCTGTCAATGAAGTATAGACCGCGACCGGCGTGCCACCGGCGGAGCGAAGCAAAGTGTGACAACAATTTCACATTCCACTTTCCACATTCCACATTTAGCAAAGACGCTTCTGCAAAAAAGTAAAGACCGCTAGTAATAAATGTTCGGTTCGAGTGCAGAGCGGAACGAAGTGGAGCGACCCCCGCGAATTGACACCGGCGGCACGCCGGCGCTCCGCTCACTCTGCACCCGTAAGAAAACTTTGTAACCCGCGCCCGGAGTTAAAGCCACGGGGAACAGAACGCCGCCGCTTCTGCCAAAAAAGCAAAGACCGTGAGTAATAAATGTTCGGTTCGAGTGCAGAGCGGAACGAAGTGGAGCGACCCCCGCGAATTGACACCGGCGGCACAATAGTATAAATACACTGAGTGCAGTGCATCAGACTCTTCTTTTAAATTCATCGTAGCCGAATTTTTTGATAAGCTCGGCAGTGCCGTCGGTTCTCAGGAGATAAATGTCGGGCAGGGGCATACCGTTGAAGGTGTTGCTTTTGACCATGGAATACATAGCCATATCGGTAAAGATAAGCTTGTCACCGATGGAGAGGGGAGCGTCAAAGGAATAATCGCCGATAACGTCCCCGGCAAGACAGGTGGGGCCGCCGAGACGGTAGGTAAAAGGTTTTTCCCCGGGTTCACCTGAGCCGATTATGTACGGACGGTAGGGCATTTCCAGAACGTCGGGCATATGACAAGCCGCCGAGGTATCGACAATAGCGTTATACATACCGTTTTTAGTAATGTCAAGCACCGTCGTGACAAGAAAGCCCGCATTGATGGCTACAGCCTCTCCCGGTTCGATATAGACCTGAACATCGTATTTTTCCCGGATATGCTTCACAATGCTGACAAGCTTATCGGTATCATAGCCTTCGCTTGAAATATGATGGCCGCCGCCGAAATTAAGCCATTTCATACGGTAAAGATATTTGCCAAATTTTTCCTCTACGACCTTAATGGTGCGCTCAAGCGTATCCGCGCCCTGTTCACACATGGTATGGAAATGCAGTCCGCTGATGCCGTCAAGCTCGTTTTCCTTGGCCTCATCGTCAAGCTGGGCCTGTGTTTTCTTGTTGCCGCTCTCATCGGTGCTTTTAGCCCGCTTTTTGTCAATCTCAAGGGCGATTGTGCAATCGGCTGAAAATTCGATTGTGCCGGACTCCTTAAAAGCGGATATGGTCGCATATTTTCAGAAGCTCATCGAAATCGTTGTCTTTATAAGCCGGGGAAAATACGTGCACCTGTCTGTTTCCCATTTCCTCATGGGCAAGTCTTGCCTCATACAGACCGCTTGCTGTTGTGCCGCTGAGATACTGCGCAATAAGCGGATAGGTGCGGTAACAGGAATAAGCCTTCTGAGCGAGAAGTATATCACAGCCCGCCCTTTCCATTACATCATGCAGTATTTCAAGATTATGTTTCAGTGCCGCTTCATCCACTACACAGCATGGTGTCGGAAGCGCACAAAGAATTTCTTCTTTTTTCATTTTTTCTCCTCACTTTCTCTCACTCTCCCGTTGGGCTGCCGTGTCTCGCCTGCGGCACGGTCGGCGCTTTTCAGCCTGCGGCTGAGAGATGTCCACTGGACACCCGCGCCCCAGACCCGCCCGGGCTGCTCGCCCCGTGTCTCGCCTGCCGGCACGCCGGCGGAGCGGAGTGTGACAACAGTTTAAACAACAACTCCTAACTCCTGACTCCTCACTCCTCAATCAGTTCCAGGGCAATACCGCACAAAGATAGTGCCGCAGATGCGCCGTCTATTTTTTCGTCAGAATGTGCAAAACAAGTCAATAACCTGATGGTTATCAAGCGAGTTTTGTGCAGAATGACGGAAAAAGAGCAAGCAGATGTGGTGCTAAGCCGCAAGGCAGTCTTTGTGCGGTGTTGCCCCAGATTAACCGAAGCGTCTCGCCCCAAGCTTATATAAAAGGAAGGGTGGTTTATTCAGGACATGAGATGCGTGCGACCTCTTCAATGGTATGGTGGAGCTTCAGCACAATATCGGTGTCTGCGGCGCGGTAATACATTTCCTTGCCGTTGCGCGAAGCTACGATCAGACCGGCATCCTTTAACAGTCTCAGATGATGCGATACCGCCGGACTGGACATCCCCGTTGCTGCTGCTATGTTGATAACACATTCCTCACAATGACACAAAAGCCAGAATATCCTGAGCCTGCTCGGGTCGCCAAGCTGCTTCATTGCGTCGGCTACGGTTCTGATTGTTTCTATAGAGGGCATTGTCTCCACAAGCTGGCTGTCCCGCTCGTTGTGGTTGTGGGGCAGCGGTATTTTCTTTTCGTTCAAGCATATCACTCCGTGAAAATCAAGGCAGTACCGTATATATTAATTCCGCGGCTGTGCCGTCTTTGTTCTCACTGCTCATGAAAAATATGTTGTGTCATACTGTTTCAATGCCTTTGCATAAAAGCCTGTGAGATCACGCACCGGGAGCCTGTCGGTTATCATAATGCAGAAAAACGATTGCCGTTTGTCTTGCTCCTGTCAGGCGGTATTTTCGGTGCTGCCTTGAAGTGTTTGTTTATATTTTAAATTATTGACTGATAAAATGCAAGATATTTATTTTTGATTGTGTCTTGACAACTGAGGGGAAAGGTGGTATATTATATATAACGATTAAATAATCTTTTAATTATTATTCAGGGAGTGATTTTATGAAAAAGAATTATAAAATAGAGGTAGATTGTGCTAACTGTGCCGCTAAAATGGAGCTTGCTGCAAAAAAGACTCCCGGCGTAAAGGATGCGGCAGTAAATTTTATGGCACTTAAAATGAAGGTAGAATTTGAGGACGGGGCGGATCCGGAAACGGTCATGGATCAGGTTTTCCGTGCCTGCCGCAAGATAGAGCCGGATTGTGAGATCTATTACAAATAATAATATTCTATGCACCCTGCGTTTACGGGTGCATATTTTACCCGAAACGATTAAACAATTACTTAATCGTAAATGATCTTCCTTGACCTTGCGATTAATAACGGAGTGATATGCTATGACAAAGAAACAAAAGAAAATGCTTGTCCGCATAATTCTTTCAACTGTCCTGACCGGGGCGATCCTGCTTACACCGTTTACCGGGTGGATAAGGCTTGCGCTGTTCATGGTGCCGTATCTTATCATCGGATACGATATCCTGATAAAAGCTGCGAAGGGCGTAATAAATCTCCAGCCCTTCGACGAATGTTTTCTTATGGCGATCGCCACGATAGGCGCCCTTGTGCTTGCCGTGGCAGGGGACGGAGATTATCTCGAGGCTATAGCCGTAATGCTTTTTTATCAGACAGGCGAATGGTTCCAGAGCTATGCGGTCGGCAAAAGCAGAAAAAGCATAGGCGAGCTGATGGATATCCGTCCGGATCATGCCAATATCGAGCAGGACGGAAGGATAGAAGAGGTTGATCCTGATGAGGTGGAGATCGGTACGGTTATCGTGGTCAGACCCGGCGAAAAAATACCGATAGACGGCACCGTTATCGAGGGGGATTCGGCTCTTGATGCATCGGCGCTGACCGGAGAGAGCCTTCCGCGTGAGGTCACGGCAGGCGAAAAGGTCATAAGCGGCTGCGTAAGCCTCAGCGGAACACTGAAAATACGCACCGAAAAGGAATTTGAGGATTCCACCGTATCGCGCATACTTGATCTTGTGGAGAATGCCGGCTCGAGAAAATCACGCTCCGAAAACTTTATCACGAGATTTGCAAGGATATATACTCCGGCGGTCGTGGCGGGCGCGGTCATGCTTGCGCTCATCCCTCCGGCGGTAAGGCTGCTCATCGGTATGGACGGAGCATGGACGGTATGGCTGTACCGTGCGCTGACGTTTCTTGTAATAAGCTGTCCGTGTGCGCTTGTTGTAAGCGTGCCGCTGAGCTTTTTCGCGGGGATAGGCAGGGCGAGCCGTGACGGGATACTGATAAAAGGCTCGAATTATCTCGAGCAGCTTGCGAATACGGGAACGATAGCATTTGACAAGACCGGAACGCTGACCCGGGGCGTATTTGAAGTAACGAAGGTCAGTCCGGCAGGCATAAGCGAAAAGGAGCTTTTGCTTACTGCGGCGGCTGCAGAGCATTTTTCCAATCACCCGGCAGCAGTTTCTCTTCGCAGTGCCGCCGGAGATATCCCGCCCGGGCTGATACCCGCAAGCTGTGAGGAAATAGCCGGCTGCGGAGTATGTGCAGTATCCGGGGAGGATACCTGCTGCGTTGGCAACGGAAGGCTGATGGAACGCATGGGGATAGACTATATACCCGAAAAACAGCCCGGTACGGTGATATATGCCGCAAGGAACGGAGTGTTCCTCGGCAGCATAGTGATATCTGATGTATTGCGTCCTACCTCAAAGGCGGCTATAGCCGAGCTGAGGAAATGCGGGGTAGAAAAGACGGTCATGCTGACGGGCGACAATGCCTCTGCGGCGGAATATGCAGCGGAGCAGACCGGAGTTGACGAGGTACACAGCGGTCTTTTGCCGGAGGATAAGGTAAACCTTGTAGCGAAGCTGATAGATGAGAAAAAGCCCGGAAAAGCCGTAGCATTTGCCGGAGACGGAATAAACGACGCACCGGTGCTTTCGATAGCGGATATCGGTATAGCGATGGGGGCGATGGGGTCTGATGCTGCGATAGAGGCAGCCGATATTGTTCTGATGGATGATGATCCGATGAAGATATCCCGTGCGATATCCATATCCAATAAATGTCTTAGGATAGTCAAGGAAAATATCTGGTTTTCGATAACGGTCAAGGTGCTTTGTCTTTTGCTTGGCGCTGTTGGGTTTGCCAATATGTGGGCGGCGATATTTGCCGATGTCGGAGTAATGGTGCTTGCGGTACTGAATTCAATGAGGTGCAGCTCAGGAAAATACTGATCCGGGGGGAGTGGGATAATTCCACTCCCCATACTGCTGTCTTCTGAAACCGATCCATGCATTATGGATTGATTTTCCATTAAGGCAATACCGCCGGTGCGTGCCCGCACCGCGAACTGACACCGGCGGCACGCCGGCGCGGTCGTTACTTATTGACAGGTGCGGCGGAGTGCCTCCGCTGTCAATTCGCGCCGGTCGCTCCACTTCGTTCCGCGCTGCACTCGAACCGAACATTCACTACTCGCGGTCTATACTTTATAGACAGGTGCGGCTCCGCCGGCGCGGTCGTTACTTTGTTGACAGGTGCGGCGGCGTTCTGTTCTCTTTGGCTTTAGTTACGATCGCGGCTTACAAAGTTTCCTTACGGGTGCAGAGTGAGCGGAGCGAACGATTACGTGAATAGCGCGTAAGCGCGTGGGTCCAGGGAGCTTGCTCCCTGGCGGTGTTGCCTTAAAAGTCACTCCGCACAAAAAGATGAATAAAAAATCAGGTTTTTTATAAAATATGTATTGATAAATTTGATAATTTGGATTATAATCATATTATAGGTATAGTATATATCCCAGGCGACATTATTTTGTGCGCGGGGAACCGTAAATCTGAAAACCAGGAGGAACATTATGAGAAGAATATTATTTGTTGCGTCCGAATGTTATCCGTTTGTCAAGACGGGCGGTCTTGCAGACGTAGTAGGCGCTCTGCCTAAAATGATAAACAAGGATGAATTCGACGTCAGAGTTGTTATCCCGAAATATATGTGTATCCCGTGGGAATACAGACAGCATTTCCAGTATGTGACAAGCTTCTATATGGATCTCGGTCATATACAGGAGCATAAATATGTCGGCATTATGATGTATGAGCATGAGGGGATCAAATACTACTTTATCGACAACGAGGGATATTTCGGCGGAGACAGCCCCTACGGCGAGATCAAATGGGATATCGAGAAATTTACATATTTCAGCAAGGCGGCTCTTGCCATCCTGCCCGTAATTGATTTCAAGCCCGATATAATCCACTGCCACGACTGGCAGGCTGCGCTTGTACCGGTATTCCTCAGAACGCTTTTCAAGGATAACGGCTTCTTCTGGGGCATAAAGACTATCATGACAATACATAACCTGAAATTCCAGGGTATCTGGGATCTCAAGCTTTTCCGTTATCTGACGGCTTTCCCGGAGTATGTTTTCTCGCCGCAGAATATGGAATATTACAAGGACGGAAATATGCTCAAGGCCGGTATTGTATTCTCCGACTATGTAACCACGGTAAGTGATACATACGCAGGAGAGATACAGATGCCGTATTACGGCGAGGGTCTTGACGGACTGATGCGCAGCAAGAATCATTCGCTTTGCGGTATTGTAAACGGCATTGAC
The DNA here is from genome assembly GCA_902801055.1 of uncultured Ruminococcus sp. Classification (GTDB taxonomy): domain Bacteria; phylum Bacillota; class Clostridia; order Oscillospirales; family Acutalibacteraceae; genus UBA1213. The sequence goes on from CADCGS010000096.1 coordinate 10,311, forward strand.
TACAACGTATACAATCCGGAGCATGATATCCAGATATACGAGCATTACACAGCCGAGAGCCTGCCGGACAAGAAGGTGCTCAACAAGCGCGGACTTCAGCAGGAGCTGGGACTGCCGGTTGACGACAATAAATTCATGCTTGGTATCATTTCGCGTCTGACCGACCAGAAGGGACTTGACCTTGTAAACTATGCTATTGAGCGCATTACTGATGAGCATACACAGTTTGTTATCATCGGCACCGGTGACCAGCAGTATGAAAACACATTCAAGTATTATCAGTACAAATATCCGGAGAGAGTATCGGCTAACATTTACTATTCAGATAACCGTGCGCATAAGCTTTATGCTGCTGCTGATGCGATGCTTATGCCGTCGCGTTTCGAGCCGTGCGGACTTACACAGCTTATTGCGCTCCGCTACGGTACTGTACCGATCGTCCGCGAGACAGGCGGTCTGAGGGATACGGTACAGCCCTACAACTGGTATGACAACACCGGCACAGGCTTCTCGTTCGCGAATTACAATGCTGACGAGATGATGGATTCTATCAACTATGCAAAGACAGTATATTTCACTCAGCGTGATCGCTGGTATGAGATCGCACAGCGCGGAATGAGAATGGATTATTCATGGAACCGTTCCGCAAGAAGATACGAGGAACTCTACTACAACCTCACAAACTGGGGCTAAGAATTATATAGCAAGACGTTGCTGCACTGCTTATAATGTGGAACTGAGTGAGTTAGGAGTGTGGAGTGAGGAGTTAGGAGTTCGCTGCGGCAAAGCCACAGCGGAATATAAAGCGTCGCCTTCGGCTCCGCCGGCGCAAGGCAGAAACGGAACACAGAAGCGTGTCTGAACTATAAGAATCGTTCGACAGTAAATAATATTAAGAGGGGATGCCCAATCAAATAGGGCATCTCCTTGTTGTGTTTCTCTATGAATTGATCGTTTTTGCCATGAGCGAAACTATGAGGTTATGTTCTCCGTTTGTTTAGTAACGACCACAAACGGCGGTACTTCTTACAAAATCACACGGTCAAAGCTGCGCCTTTCAATAAAGTTAAGGCAATACCGCACAAAGATAGTGCCGCAGATGCGCCGTCAATTTTTTCGTCAGATTGTGCAAAACGAGCGTAGTTAACCTGACGGTTATCAAGCAAAAGAGCAAGCATATGCGGTGCTAAGCCGTAAGGCGTTCTTTGTGCGGTGTTGCCTTAAGACCGCGAGTAATAAATGTTCGGTATGAGTGCAGAGCGGAGCAAAGCGCAGCGACCCCCGCGAATTGACACCGGCGGCACGCCGGCGCGAATTGCCCTGTGTAAAAAAAGTGAAGGTTTGTGATTCCGGTTTTTGTACAAATACGCTGCTGTGTATGGTTTTTACTCATGATATTCTACAAAACAATGGCTTTGTATAAAATAAATTGTTGATTTTTTGTGATGTGGGCGATATAATAATAACAGAAAATTTAAAGAAGGAGTTGATCCCAATGAAAAAAGGATTGATAAAAAGGATCACAGCGGCTGCTATGGCTGTTATGATGATCACAGGCGCTTCGGTCATGTCTGCGTCTACAGTATCGGCAGCAGTGACTAAATCAGGCGATACTACCGTAAATATCCCGTTTAACGGCTCAGGAGCTACTCTTGAATCTAACAAGACATATAAGCTCCCGACTCTCATTTCCGGCATTACCGGAGCAAAATATGATGTTTCCCTCAGCAATAACAAGATCGCTTCCTACAAGAACGGTCAGCTTGTTACTAACGGAACAGGCTCCCTTACCGTAACGATCACTCTTGCCGGCGGTATCAAGCTTTCCAAGACCTTCAATATCGTTAAGCCTGAGATCAGACTTAATCTCAGCACCGATATCATCGCTCTCAAGCCTGGTCAGAAAAAGGCAATTCAGGCTATTACATCCCAGAGCAAGGGCAAGCTTACATGGAGTTCATCTAATTCAAATGTAGTCGCAGTTGACCAGAACGGTAATCTTATCGCAAAGAGAAACGGCGTTGCTACTATCACCGTAAAGACGACTACCGGCAAAACCGCAAAATGTACCGTTCAGGTCGGTGACGGTATCCCGGTCGAGGCTGTACGCATCAATACTACAAAGCAGACTATCGGTGTAGGTCAGTCCTTCCAGCTTCATGCTGTGACTGTACCGGCTAACCCGACTAACGGCTCGCTCAAATGCTCGACCTCAAATGCTAATGTCGCAACCGTTTCATGTGGCAAGGTTACCGGCAAATCAGTCGGCACAGCCTATATCACCGTAAAGAGCGCCAACGGTAAGAGCGCGGTTTGTACTGTAAATGTAGTAAATCCTGTTGCAGTAACAAAGGTAAATCTCAACAAGACAAGCGCAACGCTTCATGTCGGCGAAAGCTTCCAGCTTCATGCGACTGTCGCACCGACTAATGCGACTGATAAATCCCTGAAATGCACATCAAGCAATTCGGGTATTGCATCTGTTTCCTATGGTAAGGTTACCGCTAAAGCAGTCGGTACCGCAACAATAACCGTTTCAAGCGCAAACGGCAAAAAGGCAGTATGCACCGTAAAGGTAGTTAAATAAAATATCGCCTCCTCACCAGACGGCGCTCCACCCTCGGAGCGTCGCCTTTTTTTTGCTGACTTTTGAACTGATTTGATTTTTGAGTTTCACGGATTCAGGATATGTACTGAGTGCGCAAAACAACAAAAAGAGGAACAGCGGCTTATGAATACAATGTCACGGCACCCGACGGCAAGGCTCTGTCCTGCCTGCGGAAAGAAAAGCTGTTTTTTCGACGACGGGGAAAATCTGTGCTATGACTGTTATTTGCGCAAGACCAGAAGCAGACAGCCTGTTGCAGGAAAGTCGCCAACCGAAAGTATCTGCTGGTACTGTCGTAATGCCGTGCCGAAGATCGTAAACGGAAGGTATGTCGCGGGATGCCCGTGGAGTGTCAGGCACAAGCCCGTCATGGGATGGGAAGCTGAAATGCGGAATCTGAGCGGTAAAAAAAAAGAAAGCTGGCTTGTGAAAGCTTGTCCGGGATTTGTCAGGGAATAAATATTGGAGGGATAGAGAGTGACAGCAAGGGAATATCTGCATCAGATGAGGACGATTAAGTATCAGATCAAAGTTAAAAAGCTTGAGCTTCGCGACCTGCGTGAGGATATGGAGACTATTCACTCTCCTTCCTATGGTGATAGGGTCCAGGGCGGCAGCCGCAGCAGGTTCGAGGATCAGATCATCAAGGCAATACGTATTGAGGAGGATATCGGGATCAGGACTGCTCAGAAGATAGACAGACTGAATGATGCACACCGCATGATAAACAGTCTGCCTGATGAGCGGGCAGCTGCGCTGCTGACTGACAGATATATCAACAACCGCAGCAGCGACGAGGTCGCGAAGGATATAAATTATGCGGCAGCGTATGTGCGCAAGCTGACGAATGATGCTGTCGAAATGTTCATAGAAAAATTCGGGGACGATTTCTGAAAGATGCACGAAATATAGCAGAATGCACATTTGATATATGCTATAATGGTATCGTGAAAAGAAATGAACGGGATGGCAGCGGCTGTCCCTTTTTTTATGGTGATGAAATGATCCTGAAATATTGTACAAAATGCAGGCAGCCCTTTATCTTCTGTCCGGACAGTCTTTGCCCGAAGTGTAAAGAAAAATACAATGCTGAATATAATAGACATCAAAGAGATATGCGTGCGGATAAATTCTATCATTCAAAGGTCTGGAAAGATCTGTCGAGGGCTGTTCTGGCGAAGGCAAATTACAAATGCGCATTCTGCGGAGGTCTGGCTGTCGAGGTACATCACGTTAAAGAAATACGCACCGACTGGGACAGAAGACTTGATCCTGAAAATCTTATGCCGCTGTGTACAGCCTGCCATAACCGGCAGAGGCATAGGGGGTAGTGCGAAAAGTATAAATATATTCAACTCCACATCGCGCCGGATTTTTCCGTAGCAAAAATTCCTTAAATCGCAAAATAAAATCAAGGGGGGTGAGAGTATGGCAAGACCGAGAGAGCCGATCGACCTTATCATGCATAAGGGAAAGTCGCACAAGACCAAGGAAGAGATCGAGAGGAGAAAAGAAAACGAGGTAAAGGCGTATGACGATGATATCAGACCGCCGAAATTCCTGACGGGGAAGGCTCAGAAGGAGAAATTTGAATATATTGCCGGGGAGCTGTGCAGGATCGGGATAATGAGCAATCTTGACTGCGACGAGGTCGGGAGATATATCGTTGCGCAGAAGGAATGGGAGAAATACGGCAGGCTCGTGGATATGATGCGAAGAAAGCTCGGTGAAGCTGTCAGGAGCGGAAACAACACTCTTATCAACTTTTACACCGACTGCCTGAGCAAATACGAAACGCTGAGGACGAAAGCCTTTCAGCAGTGTCATACCTGCGCTGCCTCGCTCGGTCTGACGATCACAAGCAGGTGCAGGCTTGTCATTCCGAAGACGGAAGAGGTC